>JARJMX020000182.1 GCA_029335925.2 Gammaproteobacteria bacterium | reverse complement strand
CTATTATGGCATGCGGCGTTATTACGATTTGCTGCATCGCGGCATGGTGAGCGCCCCGATCATTGCCGATGCTCATTCGGTCATGCGACAAGAGGACGAAAACACCATGGTCATCGGGGATACGGTATTTAGGGTGATGGTCCCCTCGGGCTTTACTCAGCCGGAGAAATGGCAGCCTGTGGATGAACCCATTCAGGAGTAATCATGCTTGACGCGCATAAAGGACCGATCGAACCTTTTCATTTGTCGATTGGCGTTCCTCAAGAGGAATTCCGCCAATTGATCGAGCGGGTTTATCTTTTGGGGGCGTCCGATATCAAAATCCAATCCGGAGATTTTATCTGGGCGGATATCAACCGCCGCTGGCAGCCGGTGACATCAAGGCGCCTTGAACCCCATGAGGTGCAGCGGGCCTTGACGCTTCTTGTGGACCAAAGCGCCTTGGGGTTGGTCAACGGGGGCGAACCGGTGGATGATCGGGTGGACCTGTCCATGGATGCCAGGACGGTTCGGGAATTTCGCCTCAATGCCACAGGGTCGATGGTGGCGGGTATCCGCGATGGGATGACGATCACCTTGCGCGCCATCCCCTCCGATATCCCTTCGCTGGAGCGATTGGGGATTGAGCAGGAGATCATCGACAACTTCTTCCCCCGCTATGGCCTGATCTTGGTGGTGGGTACCACCGGTTCGGGTAAATCCACCCTTCTGGCCTCAAGTATCCGCCATCGTCTTGTGCACCGGCGGCATGACCCTGTGGCGATTGGCACCTATGAGGACCCCATCGAGTACGGACTCAAAGGGCTGGCCCAAGGGAGCATGCCGGAACCCACCCAAGTGGCGATTGGCCCCGGACGGCACATCCGCGATTGGGAGCGTGTTGGCCCGAATGCCATGCGTCGTCGTCTGGATGTGATCTGGATGGGTGAGATTCGTGATATTGAATCCGCCCGAACAGGGCTGGAATTGGCACGCACAGGGCACTCGGTCATGGCGACGTTGCACGTGGACACGCCCGCCGAAGCCTTTGACCGCCTGATCAAGTTCTTCCCCAAAGAGGTGCAGGAGTCGGAGGCTTATGCGATTTTATCGCAAATCCGAATGATCGTGGCGCAGAAGCTGGCCCGAACCACCGATGGCGGGAAAATGGCCTTCCGCTCGTGGGTGGTGATGGATCGTGCCACCAAGGATCGCTTGCTGGACCACGATTATTCCAAATGGTCACGTGTCATTCGTGATATAATCCAAGAACGCGGTTCCAGTTTCGAGGAATGTGCTTTCCGAGCGTTAAGCCAAGGGCGTATTACCTTGGAGACGTTTAGAGAGGTGGCAGGCATGACCCCTGTCGAGGCTCACCACTACTTACAGGAAAAGAACTTCGATGTCAGCACCTTGGGTTAAATCAGGTTTATCCCCCATGATCGGGCCTTTCCCGGGGTGGGTTGTCATCCCTCTGCCCTTTACCTTGCTGAATTGGGCGAGCTGGTGGGGGTGGGCACCGCTGTTGCTGACCATGACCGTGGCTTTCATTCTTCGCCGGAAGGGACGAAGCCTTGTGTGGGTGATGCGTCGTTTTCGTTCGCGGCTACGGGGATACCGCATTCAGGCGCGCACGGTAGGCTATCGGCGGGTACAAACAACGGATGTCCCGATCTGGGAATTTGATTTTGATACTTGGAGAACCTTATGAAAAGCAGCGCAACCAAGCGGTGTTCCATAGGGGCGGTCGCCTTGATGGCTTTGCTCATGAGCTCATCCAGTTTTGCAGGGCGACTGCTGGATGAGCGCACGAAGTCCCCTTATGATGAACGCGCCACGCCAGGCCATCATGCTCCCGTTTCAGCGCAAGCGGAGAAGCAAGTGGAGGAGAATGGACAAGGGCAGGCCGGGCCATCGAGCGGCTATGTTGCCTCATCGCCTTCATCGACTGCTTCGACCCCTTGGACTTTGACGGCCGGGGCGCTGTTGCACGAACAGCTTGAGGGCTGGGCCAAGCAGGCGGGTTGGACGTTTGTCTGGAAACTTCCCCATACATGGGATATTCCGGCGACGGCCCAGTTTTATGGTACATTTGAAGAGGCGATGGGCCAAGTCGTGAAGTCGCTGTACAACCAGGGCAAAAACGTTCGCTTGGTCATCTGGAAGGGTAACCGTCTTGTCGAGATCAATGATGCGTCCAATTAACTTTACTCACCTGTTTGTTCTGACGACGTTGGTGACCGGCTGTGCAGGCACGGTGGAGAACAACCTTGCCCGTGACCGAAAGAACGTTGAGTCGAGTCTTGCCGAGTTTCAGAAGGCCAAGGAGCAGCAGAGCGTCGTGATCGTCCGCGAAGAGGCGAAGGTGGCCGGTCAAGAGCGGATGCTGGTCGATACGGAGAAACTGCCAGAGCCGTTCTATCGCAAATTTGCGTATATGTCGGTACCACAGCCGCTCTCAGCCATTCTTGGGGAGATTGGGCGGCGGTCTGGTTACAAGATCATCATCCAAGGGGAGGCACGTTCGGCTAAATTTGAACCGGTGCCATTGGGGGCGGTCTCAGGGCAACCGTCCTCATCGACCCCGGCCACGCCTATGTTTAATGTTATGCCCTATGTGGATGAAAATCTGTCTGTAGATTGGCACGGCGACATGAAGGGCTTGCTGGATTATCTGGCGGGCATGACAGGCATGTATTGGGAATTTGAGGATGGTGCCATCCATTTCTTCAAAGTGAAAACGCGCACGTTTTATGTGCGCCTGCCTGCGGGGGATCGAACGGTAAGTTCCTTAATGAGCTTGACAGGAT
>JARJMX020000119.1 GCA_029335925.2 Gammaproteobacteria bacterium | reverse complement strand
GCGCGGTGCCGAGGAAGGGCAGCTGGTCGCCCTGGTGCTGCGCGGCGACCATGAGCTGAATGAAATCAAGGCCGAGAAACTGGCCCAGCTAGCAAAGCCGCTGCAATTCGCGAGCCCCGAGGAGGTGCGCACGGCCATCGGCGCCGACGTCGGCTCTATCGGCCCGGTGGGCCTGGGCGAGCTCGGCATCCTGGTGCTGGCCGATCGCGCCGCCCTGCACGTGGCCGACTTCGTCTGCGGCGCCAACCGTAATGGCGAGCATCTCGCCGGGGTCAACTGGGGGCGCGACCTGCCGGAGGCCATCGCCGTGGATATCCGCAACGTGGTCGAAGGTGACCTAAGCCCAGACGGCCAAGGAACCTTAGTCATCCGCCGCGGTATCGAGGTCGGCCACATCTTCCAGCTCGGCGACAAGTACAGTCGGGCGATGAACGCCACCGTGCTCAACGAGCAAGGCCAGGTCCAGGTCATGATCATGGGCTGCTACGGCATCGGCATCTCGCGGGTGGTGGCCGCCGCCATCGAACAGAACCACGACGAGCGCGGAATCCTCTGGCCGGAGGCCATCGCCCCGTTCCAGCTCGCCCTGCTGCCGCTCAATGCCACCAAATCACCCCAGACGATGGAGCTCGCCGAGCATCTGTACACCGAGCTGCGAGGGCTCGGCGTGGAAGTGCTGCTGGATGACCGCGACGTGCGTCCGGGGGTGATGTTCGCCGACATGGAACTGATCGGCATTCCTCATCGGCTGGTCCTCAGCGACAAGGGCATCGCCGCAGGCCAGCTCGAGTACCGCGCGCGCAACGCGGCAGAGAACGAGATGGTTCCCGCAGCTGAGGTGCTCGCCTTCCTCAAGCAGCGGCTCGGCCTGGCCTAAGCTACAAAGGACATGGGCCAGAGGCCAGTGACGGCCCGGCCTTCCATGCCGATCCGGTCTCCTACAAGCGCGGTACGAAGGTCAGGCAGGAGATCGCCCGCACGGCGCCCCCAACGCTGATTGCATTGGCCCCGCATTCGAGATCGTCGTTGAAGCGACAGGCTATGACCTTGCAGGCGCCAACCCCAGCGCGCCGCTGCCTTTCGCGCGCAGGGGTGCTCATATGCAGAAAGGTGTCGCAGCCAGGATGGACGCCCTGCCCGATGGTGATGGCCTTGGCATGGCAGGCACGCCCGGCGTTGTAGCTGCACTCCCTGGCGGCGTACTCGGCGACGACGGGGATTTCGACGGTGATTTTCATGACTCGCCCCCCCAGAGCAAACCTGACACCCCCATGCTGGGGGTTCACCGAGTCTAGGCAAGAACGCAGCGATCCGCAGGGCCGGCCGCGCCGCCCTGCGAACCTGAGGAAGGAGTCAGGGCGTGAAGATCTTGGCCGGCAGACCTGCCAGCCAGCCCTCGCCCGCCGCCACCCTCACCACCAGACGGTAGCCACCCTCCCGCGGACTCTCGAGGGCGAGGATCTCGCCGGCTACGCGGCGACCATTCACCTCGACCTCCGCCTTCCCGCCGGGACGGAGCCCCTGGGCCTCGTCCGGTCTTAGGGTAGCGATGGCATCCATGACCTCGGCGCGCGCCACCTCGACCAGGACGGGGGCCTGCAGGGCGGCGCTGACCGCCTCACCAGCGGCGGTATTGACACTCAGCACGCGCGCCGCGAAGGGAGCCCGGAGCAGGCTGTAGCCGCGCTCGATCTCGGCCACCTGCAGCTGAGCACGGGCCTGCTGGTACTGACCGTCGATCTGCTGCTGGTCGATGTGGGCTTTTTCCAGTTCGACGTTGGAAAGCACGGTCCGGGCGTAGAGCTCCTTAGCGCGTTCGACCTCGCGCTCGGCCTCGGCGCGCTTGCGCTCCAGCGCCTGGACTCCAGCGCGGGCCTCACGCAGGCGGGCCTCAAACAGGCGCGGGTCAAGGGAGATCAGCAATGCCCCGGCCGGGACCACCTGTCCGGCCCGGACGTGCACTTCCTTGACTAGGCCGGAGACCGGCAGGGAAAGCGCGGTGCGATCCGCCCAGCCGAGGATGGCCTGGAATTCCGCCGCACCAAGCGGCTGGGACAGGGCGGCCGCCAACAGGACGGCCGGGACGATGAATGGACGCATCATAACTTTCCTTCCGGGGGTGTGGCGATAGCCAAGGGCGCGACAGGACGACCGAGCAGTGCGTCCAGTTCGGCCCAGGCGAGGCTCAAGGCAAAGAGGGTGCGCATGCTGCGCAGATGGGCATCGGACATCTGCACCATACTGTCGCCTAAATCGGTGCTGACCTCCATCTCATACAGGGCGCGGCTGCGGTCCAAGTACAGTTCGCGGTAGCTCTCACGTACCTTGTCGCCAGCGGCGGCCCTGCGCAGCACGTCGATGTCAAGCGCAAGCTCGGACAGACGCTGGCGCAACTCGGCCTCGGCGCGGGCGAGCGTGGCCTGGGCACGCAGGCGCTCAGCCTCGGCGCGGGCGATCTCGCCCTCCACGACCCCGCCAGCAACAAGCGGCGCGGTAAGCACCAGCCCCGCGCGAAAAGGGTCGTTGGAGCCATATTCGCGGTGGTAGACTCCGCCCTCCACAACCGCATCGAGCACGGGCAGGCGTCGGGCACGTGCGGCCTCAACCCGGCCCGTAGCCGCTTCGAGCTGGCGACGCAAGGCCACGAGGGTCGGATTCCTCTCCAGCCCCTCGGCCAAGACCGCGTCGATCGCTGGAGGCTCCCTCTCCAGGAGGAAGCGAAGTTCGGGCTCCACCAGCTTAGCCGGTAACTGGGTGGGATCGCCGAGGGCCGCGGCCAGCCTGACTCGGGTCGTCCGTTGGCGCGCCTCGGCCTCGTTGCGCGCGCGCAGAATCTCCTCGTAACCGGTCTGCACGCGCAGGAACTCCACCTGCGAAATCTGGCCGAGCTCGAAGCGGTCCCGCTGCTTGTCGTAATCGACGTAGAC
>JARJMX020000129.1 GCA_029335925.2 Gammaproteobacteria bacterium | reverse complement strand
TCCCCTTCTTCTTCCCCGCGCATGATGGTTCTGGCCTGGTTGCCAAAAAGCCGAAAGAGCATCACCGCCGTGTAGCGTTCCACCAAGGGTAATAATACCCCAGGAGAGAACACCATAAGATTGGAGTACCTCTCCATGGGCGGCGAGCTAAAACCATAGCCTGACACGTCCACAAGATGCGCCGCCAAACGCTGCAAGGGGATGGCTTTGGATTCGGTAAGAGGTTCCATGGTAAACTTCATCCTTACCGGCATACGTCGGTGGGGAAATCGTCCATGTCCTCCAGCCCGTCCACGTCCACCTGTTCCATCAGGTGAATGACCTGCTGATCATAAACGGGACACGCCCCCTCTTCAAGAGGGAAACCCTCCTTAGAAGCACTCCCCTTTGGCCCTCGCCCAAAACGCTTAACCACCCCTTGGGGGTCGGCCTGAATATGCTGAACCAAAAGCTGAGGTTCCCAATCCGGGAAAACCATCTGCAAGGCCAGCTTGCCAAAGGTCGTATCAAACCACGTGGAGGACGCCACGATGTCCTCATACGCCTCCGGGTTGGTGCGCTGCAATCGCAGGCAACGCTCCTCATCCCGCAAAAGGGCCATGTCGCGGATGGTTTGCATCACCATCTCAAGCAACAAATCCTTCAGCCACTCAGGCTCAGCATACCAAGACTCACCCCCAAGCGCACGCGCCTCGGATGTGGCCGTCATCCGCTGATCTTGCCCGACAGGATGTTCTTTGAATGAAGCGGTCATAACCGGTTCCTCTTGTATAACGATCATCCATCTCAGCTTACGGCACGAATGAACGAACGCAACATCGAGCTGCGCTCCGATTCAAAATGCTGCGGATCAAGGCCCATGGCCATTTGCGCCTCTGGGATGGATTGCCCGCGCACATATAAGCGGTCGAAAATTTCCGCACGCACCGGATTTAAGCCCGATACCGCATGCAATAAACGGGTTACCAAAGCCGGTGAGTTTGAGGCATCCTTCATAAAGGTATCGTTTCCTGGCGTGGATAATGAAGGCTTAGAATCCCGCGCGTTCATCCTTTCCGCGAAGCCTGAAGCATCTGATCAAGAATTGCCGAAAGCGTCTGCTTGACCTTGGAGATCAACTGATCTTCCGTCGCCTGCCCTTCAGCCACCAAGCCCAAGGCCCGCTCCCACTTGGCCGTCAGACCCACGTCCTTGATCAAGGGTGGCAGCTTCTCCAGAACCTGCTTGCCTTCGGCGGTGACGTGCAACTGGTAGGTCTTGCCTACCTTCTTGCGCTCCATCAGCCCCCGGCGAATCAAGCCCTCGATGATACCCGCGCGGGTTCGGGCCGTGCCGATGCCCGCCACCTTGCGCAAAATCTCCCGATCTTCATCCGATTGCGCAAAACGATGCGCCGAGCACATGTCATCCAGCAAGCTCTGCTCCGAGTAATACGGGGGCGGCTTGGTCTTGCCGCGCTCCACCCGCGCCGAGACCGCCCTCACAATACTTCCCACCTGATAGCGTGCTGCATCCATCTATCCTTCTCCCAATCAATGTTGCTGCGGTCGGCTTACTTGCCCTTCGACGTTGGCATCCAAAGGCGCTTGATCGTCCTCTTGCGGCAAGGCCACCGACTGACCATCCACCTCGCGCCAGCCCAAGCGCACGTCCTGACGCTGCGAGGCGGCAAACCGATCCTCGCCAAATTGGGCTTCCAAGCGATGCTTCCTGTAGATATAATCGGGGTAGAACTGCGCCACAAAGCGGCGCACCACCATCATAAACACCCCGCGCTCGATGTCATCCAGCCCCGAGGGTACCTTGCCCGTCGGGATGATGGCATAATGCTCATCGAGCTTGCTATCATCAAAGATCGGCGAGCGCAAGGATACATCGGCCCCCGAGACCATCTTCTCGGCCACGTCCACCAAGGATCGCAGAATCGGTGCCGCCTGCGCGTGCATCGACTCGGGAAGATAACGGCAATCCGTCCCGATGTAGCTGATGGCCTTGTGCGTCTGATAAAGATTCTTGGCCGCCTCACCCGCCTGCTCCAGCGTAATCCCAAGCTCCTTGGCCGCCGAGGATTGAAGCAAAGACAGCGAATAGCCCAGCGGTGGTTTTTGCCGGTGCTCGGTCACCTTCGCAAGGGTAATCTCCCCAGGCAGGCCGCTCTGAATGCGCTCCACAATCGCCAAGGCCAGCGCCTCATCCACAATGCGCCCGTCACGATCAAAGCCAGGCTTTCCTTCGCTGCCCGGTCGGCTTGTCCAGCGCATAGTCGTACCATCGTCCAGAACAATCACCGGGACATAATAATCCACCGGCCGGAAGTTTTCTATCGTGCGACAACGCTCCTCGACCAGCGCCAGCACAGGGGTCTGCACCCGCCCGACCGATATCCGGGGGTTGCGGTGCAACGACTGCCCGAGCATCGACAGATTGATGCCCCACACCCAATCCACATACTGACGGGTGGCGGCCGCCTTGCTCGCCAACCTCCAACGCTTGTCGCCATTGCGATCAAACCCGTTCGCCTTGACCGCCCGGGCAATATCCTCCGGCAGGTTGCTCGCCAGACCAAAACGCATAACCCTAGGGTCGTCCGGCCGGATACCCAAATGCTCCAGCAGTTCATCCACGATCAGCTGCCCCTCGCGGTCGATGTCCCCGGCGTTGATGATACGCTCGGCGCGGGGCAAGAGCTTCTCCGCGACCAAATACGGGCGGATGATCGGCGGTGCTTTTTTGGCAGCAGAAGATTTGCGTGTTTTTGATGTAGTTTTCGCGCCGCCGCTATCATCCCGACGCGGGACTTTCTTCAGCCGATCAGGGAAAATAGGCAGGATTTCACGATAGCGATCATATTGCTTTTCACGATCAATGGCGGCTTTTTCCTGATCAAGATAATCGGCGGGCTTGACTGTTTCCAACAGGTGGCCTGCGAGCGGCAAAATAATATCGCCGTTGGATAGCTCGATATAGCCATCTTGCTGCTTGGATTGCACCTTAAGCGCCAGGACAAGCCCCGCCGCGAGGTCTCGCGCGGCTGAGGGTTTTTCGGTGATCCAGACGACGGGGATGCGGTTTTTGCTCATAAGGTTTATAAAGAGGAAGGATTATTCTGGTCATCTTAGCACAGGGGGCTAGTGGCTGCAAGACTTCTAAATCGCCTACACGGCGTTGGCATCCTCCCCGGCCTGAAGGCCAGAGATTCCTGATTTCACAACCAGGAGCTTTCTGCTTCGCTGAAAACAGCCATGCCACTTTACAGCGGCACCGGACTTACGTTTTCTCCACAGACTAACCCCGCCAGCCCGGCGGTTAAAATGTTACGCGCTGCATTGACATCAAGTCTGCCTGACGAACTCACTCCAGCTTATGTCACTAATGGATTTGCTCACTTCACTCTAAGACCGTTTGCTTGCCAAGAGCAGGGTGTTGAGCAGGTTCAGTTCGTTTGAAGACATGAAGTACCGATCATCAAAGGCAATCTCAAGGTTATCCGGTGACTTTGCCAAGAATGACGCCGCCCATGGGAATAATTCATAAGCGGGCAGCACTGGGATGACTTCTTGTCCCCCCAGTACACGGGAAAGACCGTAAAGCCACCTCTCATCCATGATCTCTCTCTCCTCGCGGATATACGCCTCACTTCTTGCAAACCTCTTATACCCCGCAGGCAGCGCCAAATACGCCCTCCTTGACTGAATACTCTTGCCCGAAACAAAAGCATTCACATCAATCTCCCCCTCGCGCCTTAATACTATAAGAAGTGCCGCCGCAGCGTCACGCAACTTTTGGGGATAAACACCCTTGTCCTCCTCACCCGTGTTTTTCTCGCCCTTGATTCCAGACAACATATTGATCAAGCCATTGAATCTTTGCTTATCTTGATCTTCGTAGCTCATAAACTGAAACGCCTCCTCTATTTTGCGATGACTCCAATCTTCAAAGACTACCGCGCCAGGAAAACTAACGATTGGGGGCAC
>JARJMX020000124.1 GCA_029335925.2 Gammaproteobacteria bacterium | reverse complement strand
ATCAACCCCTACGTCAACACCCAGGACATGGAAGCCTGCGCCATCGAGCAGGCCAAGGGGCCGGTCGAAGACCCCAACGAAGCCAAGGTCGTGCAGATTCTCGAAAGCCCGCGCATGACCCGCGACAAGACGGTGATCCGTCTGCCGTCGTTCGAAAAGGTGCGCAACGACCCGGTGCTCTACGCCCATGCCAACCGCGTGCTGCACCTGGAAACCAACCCGGGCAACGCCCGCGCGCTGGTGCAGAAGCATGGCGAGGTGGACGTGTGGTTCAACCCGCCCCCCATTCCCATGACCACCGAGGAAATGGACTACGTGTTCGGCATGCCCTATGCGCGCGTGCCGCACCCGGCCTATGGCAAGGAGAAGATCCCGGCCTACGAGATGATCCGTTTCTCGGTGAACATCATGCGTGGCTGCTTCGGCGGCTGCACCTTCTGCTCCATCACTGAGCACGAGGGGCGCATCATCCAGAGCTGCTCGGAGGCGTCTATCCTGCGCGAGGTCGAGGAGATCCGCGACAAGGTCAAGGGCTTCACCGGCGTCATCTCCGACCTCGGCGGGCCGACTGCCAACATGTACCGGCTGGCCTGCAAGGACGAGAAGATCGAGGAAAACTGCCGTCACCTGTCCTGCGTCTACCCGGACATCTGCAAGAACCTCAACACCGACCACGGCCCGCTGATCCAGCTCTACCGCAAGGCGCGCGCCCTGCCGGGCATCAAGAAGGTGCTGATCGCCTCCGGCCTGCGCTACGACCTCGCCGTGCAGTCGCCGGCCTACGTCAAAGAACTGGTGACCCACCACGTTGGGGGCTATCTGAAAATCGCGCCCGAACACACCGAGCCTGGCCCGCTCTCCAAGATGATGAAGCCGGGTATCGGCACCTACGACCGCTTCAAGGCGATGTTCGAGAAGTTCTCCCGCGAGGCGGGTAAGGAACAATACCTGATCCCGTATTTCATCGCCGCTCATCCAGGGACTACGGACAAGGACATGCTGAATCTGGGCCTGTGGCTGAAGGCGAATGGTTTTCGCGCCGACCAGGTGCAGTCCTTCCTGCCAAGTCCGATGGCGCTGGCGACCGCGATGTACCACTCCGGCCGCAACCCGCTGCGCACTGTGCGCCGCACCGGCACCGAGGAGGTGTTCTCGCCCAAGGGGCTCAAGCCGCGTCGCCTGCACAAGGCCTTCCTGCGCTACCACGACCCCGAGAACTGGCCACTGCTGCGCGAGGCGCTCAAGCGGATGGGCCGGGCCGATCTGATCGGCAATGGCAAGCGCTATCTGGTACCGAGCTGGCAGCCGGCCGGCACCGGACTGACCGGCGGCGAGGGGGCGCGTACCGGCAGAAAACATGGCCAGCAGAAGTTCCTGACCAAGCACACCGGCCTTCCGCCTCAGCCTTCGGGGCGGGACGGCAAGCCCGCCGCCCCCGCCCGACGCGCGAAACTGGCCGCCGCGAGCGCTTGGCCCGCGGGAAGCAAGCCGGGGCCAACGCGTGGCGGCAGGGCTGCGGGGCAGGGGCCGACCAAGCGTGGCAAGGGGCGTTAAAGGCGATGGAGGAGGCTCGCCTCGGGCCGATGCGGGTAACCCATGTTTTCGAGATGTCATCAGCTTTTTTGATGGGGCAGGGAGGGGGCGGACGGGCTAGGATCAAAGGGTAAGACCTTTGTCCGGAGGATTTGACATGCGCCATGCCTTGATTTCCATGCTCCCGGCGGCCTTCGCCGCCTCCGCCCTGTTCGCGGAGCCGGTCCTGGCGGATATCACCCGGGGCCAGAAGCTGCACGCTGAGATGTGCGCTGGCTGCCACAAGGCGCCGCACAACGCCGAGTTCTACACCAGCCGGGCCGGCAAGAAGTACCCGACCAAGGAAAGCCTGACCACCATGGTCCAGTCCTGCGTCACCTACTTCGACATCCCCTGGTTCGAGGAGGAGGTGCAGGCGGTGTCGGACTACCTCAACCATACCTATTACAAGTACAAGTAAGACTTGGCCGAGGATCTCCCGGACGATCCACTCCTGCCCCATGCTGTGCGGCCACACCCACGGCGGGCAGATCACCCTGCCGGCGGCGTGCCGATCCTGTGCAATGCCCACGCGCCGCGCCGACTGTGCAAGGGGGCCTGGAGCCATGCGGGCATGCAGGGTTACACCTCACGCGGGACCGGGGTGTCGGTGTTGGACGTGCGGCTCAACTGCCCGGCGGAGATGACCCTGCATGTCCTGCGTTCGGGCCTGAGGGCGTGACTCAGTACGGCCGGTTGCGGATATGCAGGCGGTAGAGCAGGCGGGAGAGGGCGATGTCCGCCAGGACGAACAGTCCGGCGGTCAGGGCGATGTCGAGCCAGCCGAGCCCGAGGGCAGGTTTGAGCAACAGCAGGGGCAGGAGGGCCTCCGGTAGCTGGTTCAGCAGGGGGGGCGCGGCTGCTGGGGGCGAGGGCGAGACGCCGCTTGACGCGAAACTGCTGCCAAGGTCGCCCAGCATCGAGAAAAAGGCGAGCAACATCCCGGTGATCGCGCCCAGTCCCAGCGCGGGGGTCATGGCGGCGGCGCCGAGCAGGGCGGCGATGAGGCCGCGCCAGGTTTTGCGCAAGCCGAACAGCGGGCGGCCATCGAGAAAGTTCCGCCCGCGATCCAGCGGGTGGCTGAGTGCCTTCCCGAATAGCCATCCGGCAAGGATGGAGGGGCCATGGGTAGCCATCAGCACCAGCAGCAGCTTGAGGTCAAGGATCGGGCTCATGCCGTGGATGTGGCGCTGCGCTCTCCGAACCGGCGCAGGATGTCCACCGCCTCCTCGTCCTCCACTTGGCGGAAGTCGGCGAAGAACTGGCCTACCGCCCAGAATTCCGCCGGGCTGTGCAGGCAGACCAGCTCGTCGACCAGGGGACGGAGCCGGTTCAGGGTATCCGGCGGCGCGACCCCGATGGCGAGGATCAGCTTCTCCGGCTTCTTCACACGAATGGCCTGGAGCGCGGCCATGACGGTGGCGCCGGTGGCCACCCCGTCATCCACCACGATCACTACGCGACCCGCCGGGTCGAGCGGGGGACGTACTGGGGTGTATTGGGCGCGCCGCTTGCGCAGGGTGGCGAGCTGGGCGCGGGCCTCGGCCTCGATGTCCTCCTGGCTCGCCCCGGTCATCGCCGCGTGATCCGCGACGTGGATATGGCCAGACTCGTCCACCGCGCCGATGGCGAACTCCGGGTTGCTGGGGGCGCCGAGCTTGTGCACCAGCACCACGTCCAGATCGCCCTCCAGCGCCTCGGCGATGATCGCCCCCATCGGCACCGCACCGCGCGGGATGGCCAGCACTAAGGGGTGCCGGCCCTTCCATGACTTGAGGCGGCCGGCCAGCTGGCGGGCCGCATCCTCGCGGTCCCGGAACATCATGCCTTACTCCAGCAGGAAGGAGATCTTGGCGTTGATGCGGTACTTGACGATGCGGTTGTCCTCGATCTTGGCCTCGAAGTTCTCGATATAGATCGACTTGATCCCGTGCAGGGTCTTGGCGGCGCGGTTGACGGCCTGCTGGGCGGCGTCCTCCCAGCTCTTCTCGGATTCGGACAGGACCTCGATGACTTTGACGACATTGCTCATGGCCATTTCCTCCGGTGGTGCGAACAGGTCACGCTGACCTGCCATCGACTATAGACCAGCACCGGGTGGTTGGTGGGACGGCATCTCTTCATGCACCTCCTGTTCTCGCACCTCCTGGGCATCCAGGCCCAGGACCCGCTTTGTGGGAGAGGCGCTCGAATTGTCCGGTTCGGAGCGGGGCGGTGCATGGTCCCGCGCGCAGGCAAGGCGGAAGACCCCGCGACCCGCCTTCTTGGCGGCGTACATCGCGCGATCCGCGGCCGCGATCAACTCCTCCGGCCCTTGCGCGTGCTCGGGCCAAAGAGCGACGCCAATGCTGGTGCCGATGGTCACGCTCTGCCCATCGAGCGGGAAGGGCTGCCCCATGGCCTGAATCACCTTGCGGGCCACGGCCACGGCCCCGGCCTCCATGCCCGTATGTGAGCCGGGCAGGAGGATGACGAACTCATCCCCGCCCAGGCGGGCCACGGTGTCGGATTCGCGGCACAGGCCCTGCAGGCGCTGGGCCACCTCCTGCAGCAGGCGGTCGCCGGCCAGGTGGCCGAAGTCGTCGTTGATCGGCTTGAAACCGTCGAGGTCGAGGAACAGCAGGGTCACCCCCTGGCCGTTGCGCCGCGCCATGGCGATGGCTCGCGTCAGGCGCTCCATCAGCAGGCGGCGGGTGGGCAGCCCGGTCAGCACGTCGTGATGGGCGAGATGGGCGATGCGCTCCTGGTTGATCTTCTTGGCGGTGATGTCCTCATGGATGGAGATGTAGTGCGAGATGTTGCCCTGCGGGTCGCGGATCGGCGTGATGGTCTGCTGCACCACGTACAGTTCGCCGTCCTTGCGCCGGTTGATGGTCTCGCAGCTCCAGGCCCCTCCTGTGGAGATGGTTTCCCACTGTTGCTGGTAATACTCCACCGGCTGGCGGCCCGATTGCAGCAGGCGGGGATTGTGGCCGAGCACCTCGCCCATGTTGTAGCCGGTCAGGTTGAGGAAGGACTGGTTGGCCCAGACGATCGTTCCTTCCCGGTCGGTGATGAAGGTGGGATTGCCGGCGGCCACCAGGGCATCATCAAGAGGCGCATGCGATGCTGGTCCAAGGCCCTCTCGAGGGTCAGGCTGAGGTGGTCGCTGAGGCATTCGAGCCGAGTCCGGATCAGCGGATTGTTGAACTGGTCGGGGCGCTCGGCATAGAGGCTGCATACCCCCTCGACCTTGCCGCGCACGATGAGGGGAATGGCGAAACCCGCACGGATGCGGAAGCCCTCCACGACGGATGCCCAGCGTTTCCAGCCAGGGTCGTCGGCGCTGGCGGATTGAGGACGGCCGCTGCGCAGGGCTGCAAGGGTTGGTTCGAGCGTCACCTTGGGCAGGCTGTCGACATGATTGATCTGCAGCAGTTTGACCAGGCAGGGCTCCGCCGAGCTCGCCGCGGCGACCGCGACCAGCCTCTCTTCGGCAACATGCCGCTTGCCCACCCAGGCGAGCGGGAGCGGCAGGATATGCACGATCCGCCGGCACAGGAACTGCATCAGCTCATCCCAGGACTCGCCCCGCAGGATATGCTGGTCCAGCTCGTGGGTCAGGCTCTCCAGCCCCTCAAGGAAGTTGCCCTCAAAGTCGTGGATGAACACCGCATCCGTCAGGTGGTTGAACAGGATGGCGAAGCGGGAGTCATCATCCCGGGCCTCAGGGTGGGGGCACGGTCATGCACTCTCCATGCTGCCCTGAACAGAGGGCTTATCCCTTACATAGCACACGGGCTTGATCCTCGCGATCGCTTCTCAAGACTTGGGCTCGCTGAGGACGTGTGCGCCGTGCGTGATCGCCGCGCCGGCGGCCATGGCCACGGCCACCATCACGGCCTCGCCGATCTCCTCCTCGGTGGCGCCGTGGCGGCGCGCCAGGCGGGCGTGCACCTTAAGGCAGTAGGGACATTGGGTGAGCTGGGCGGCGACGATGGCCATCAGCTCCTTGTACTTGCGCGGGATGGCGCCGTCCTTGAAGGCGACGTCGTCCGGCACCTTGAAGGCAGCGAAGGACTCGGGGGCAAGGTGGTCGAGTTGCGCCAGGCGGCGCAGGTGCTTCATGTCGTACATGCGTTTCTCCCTAAAAAAACGGAACGCTATGATGAGGCGCGGCCCAAGGGAAGTGGCCGGCTCGGTCAAACTTCAAAAAGGTTTTAAGGGGGACGGATGCGGGTACAGGCGGTGTTGCTCGACATCGGCGGGGTACTGCTGGATGGGGAGGTACCCCTGCCGGGGGCAGCGGAGGCACTGGAGCGGTTGCGTGCGGCCAGCCTGCCGTTCTTGCTGCTGACCAATACCACCCGCACCGCGCGTGCTGCACTGCTGGAGCGGCTGGCTGCGGCGGGACTGGTGGTGGAGCCGGAGGCTCTGCTGACGCCGGCCATGCTTGCGCGGGAGTGGCTGGTAC
>JARJMX020000066.1 GCA_029335925.2 Gammaproteobacteria bacterium | reverse complement strand
TGCAGGAACTGTTAGGTCACAGCAGCCTTGCCACCACCCAGATCTATACCCACCTCGACTTCCAGCACCTAGCCCGGGTGTACGATGCCGCCCACCCGCGGGCGAGGCGGAACAAGCCTTGAGCCTACGGAACCCCAACCGAAAGAGCCTCTCGTCGCGATCGTTGTCGTGCTGCAAGGCCCCCATCGGCCCGGAGGCAAGCCTCCTACAGGTACGCCCAGGCGCATGTCCGCGACTGCCGATCAATCCCTTAACGTGATTGATTTGCATGCAAGCCACAGATGCTAAACTTCAGTCCTCCTTAACCGGCTGACCACCCCATGGAACAGTTCCACGGCACCACGATCCTCTGCGTCCGCCGCGACGGGCGCACCGTCATCGGCGGCGACGGCCAGGTCTCGCTCGGCCCCACCATCGTCAAAGGCAATGCGCGCAAGGTGCGCCGCCTGCACGACGGCAGCGTGATCGCGGGCTTCGCCGGCGGCACCGCTGATGCCTTCACCCTGTTCGAGCGCTTCGAGGCCAAACTGGTCAAGCACAGCGGCAACCTCGTCCGCTCGGCGGTGGAGCTGGCCAAGGACTGGCGCACGGATCGCGCCATGCGCCGCCTGGAGGCCATGCTCATCGTCGCCAACCGCGAGACCATGCTCACCATCTCCGGCCTTGGCGATGTACTCGAACCTGAGCACGGCCTGCTCGCCATCGGCTCTGGCGGCGCCTACGCCCAGTCCGCCGCCCGTGCCCTGCTTTTGCACTCCTCGCTGGATGCGCGCCAGATCGTCGAACAGTCGCTCACCATCGCCGCCGAGACCTGCGTTTACACCAACCGCAACTTCACCATCGAAGAGCTCTGATCCGCCCCAGGCACAACGCCACGCTCAAGGTCAGCATGATCGCGGCAGAGGCCCCTCGCCCACACCGAATTCTGAAATGCTGCTCATGAACACCCTCACCCCCGCGGAGATCGTCGCCGAACTCGACAAGCACATCGTCGGCCAGCAGGACGCCAAGCGCGCCGTGGCCATCGCCCTACGCAACCGCTGGCGGCGCCAGCAGGTGGATGAGCCCATGCGCTCGGAGATCACTCCCAAGAACATCCTCATGATTGGCCCCACGGGGGTGGGCAAGACCGAGATCGCCCGCCGCCTGGCGAAACTCGCCAACGCCCCCTTCCTCAAGGTGGAGGCGACCAAGTTCACCGAAGTGGGCTATGTAGGGCGTGATGTGGAGAGCATCATCCGCGATCTTGCCGATGTCGGCATGAAGATGGTGCGTGCTATGGCGCAGGAGCGGGTGCGGGAGGCGGCCCGTGAGGCCGCCGAGGAGCGGGTGCTCGACGCCCTGCTCCCCCCGCCGCGCGACACCAACCCCTGGGGCACAGACGAGCACACCGACAAGGCCTACGCCAACACGCGCGAGAAATTCCGCGCACGCCTACGCGAAGGCCAGCTCGACGACAAGGAGATCGAAATTGAGCTGGAGGGACCGCGGCTTGGGGTAGATATCCTCTCCCCGCCCGGCATGGAGGACATGGCCAGCCAGCTCAAGGGCCTGTTCCAGAGCCTCGGTATTCCGCGCAGCCAGCGGCGCAAGATGCGCATCGCGGAGGCCCTGCGCCAGCTTACTGAGGAGGAGGCCGCGCGCCGGGTCAGTGACGAAGAGATCAAGCAGGAGGCGGTCAAGCTGGTCGAGCAGCACGGCATCGTGTTCATCGATGAGATCGACAAGGTCTGCCGCAAGGGCGAGTTCAGCGGCTCGGATGTCTCCCGCGAGGGTGTGCAGCGCGACCTTTTGCCCCTGATCGAGGGCAGCACGGTGAGCACCAAGATCGGCATGATCAAGACCGATCACATCCTTTTCATCGCCTCCGGGGCCTTCCACTTCGCCCGCCCCTCGGACCTGATCCCCGAGCTGCAGGGCCGCCTGCCGATCCGGGTGGAACTGACCGCGCTGACCGCCGACGACTTCGTGCGTATCCTGACCGAGCCGGACGCCGCGCTGCTCAAGCAGTACCAAGCCCTGCTCGCCACCGAGGGCGTCACCCTGAACTTCACCGACGCCGCCATCCGTCGCCTGGCCGAGGTGGCCTATGAGGTCAACGCCACCACCGAAAACATCGGTGCCCGCCGCCTGCACACCGTGGTCGAGCGGCTGCTTGAAAACCTCGCCTTCGAGGCCCCGTCGCGGGCGGGAGAGACGGTGACCATCGACGCTGCGGATGTGGATGAGCGGCTTGGAATGCTGGTGAAGAGTGAGGATCTGAGCCGGTATATCCTTTGATGCGGCTCTCCAGAAAACGAAGGGTTTCGTTACCCCCTCTCCCCCAGGAGGAAGGGGTCGGGGGAGAGGGAAAATCCCCCTCAAGGCCGCCGTGATGCCAAGTTGGGCAAGGGGGTGAGACGGCCAAGAAGGGCCGGCTCAGCTTGGCCGGGGCAGGATGCCCCGTCAAAGCGGCCACCTTGAACGGCCTGGCAGCACGGGAACCCGAAGGGCGGCCTTGCGGGGTGTCCTCTCTTTGGGCAAGCCAAGAAAAGCACGCGCCTGCGTGCGATTTAGGTTGTTCGAAGTGTGCGCGGCTTAAGGCGGGTGAAACAGCCTGCAAGCCTGTCTCAAAGCGGCTTTGAACAATCTGAAGTGCTTTTTCGCCCGCTTTGAAGCTTGTATCTTTGAACATGCACCCGTGCAAGCGGGCGAGTTAAAAGAACACCCCCCACCCAAAACCATGTCCCGCCACCACCCCATCAACCTCACCCTCCACCGCCCAAGCCGCACCCTCGAAGTCACGTTTGACGACGGCCGCACCTTCACCCTACCCTGCGAATACCTGCGCGTCTTCTCTCCCTCGGCCGAGGTGCGCGGCCACGGCTTGCCGGAGCCGCTCTTGGTGTCTGGTAAGCGCGAGGTCAATATCGACGCTATTGAACCGATCGGCCAATACGCGGTGAAACTGATCTTCGACGACGGACACGACAGCGGGCTGTATGATTGGGACTTTCTCTACGCCCTCGGTCGCGACTACGATACCAACTGGGGGCGCTACCTTGCGCGCCTTGAAGGCGCGGGCAAGACACGGGATGCATGATGAGCACTGATTCGACGGACTTTGGCTTCCGCCGGGTGGCGGTGGAGGAAAAGGCGAGGCTGGTGCGCGGGGTGTTCGACTCCGTAGCCAGCAAGTACGACCTGATGAATGATCTGATGTCGTTTGGCATCCATCGCCTGTGGAAGCGCATCACCCTCTCGCGCACAGGTCTGCGGCCCGGCATGCGCGCCCTTGATCTTGCCGGCGGTACTGGGGATCTGGCCGCCGGGATGCTCCGGCAGGTCGGCCGCGACGGGCTGGTGGTCCTCTCCGACATCAATGCCCAGATGCTCAGCCGCGGCCGTGACCGTCTGATCAACGACGGTTTCGGCGCCGAGGCACAGAGCGCACAGGTCAACGCGGAGATGATCCCGTTCGTCGACAACAGCTTCGATGTCGTCACCATCGGCTTCGGCCTGCGCAATGTCACCTACAAGGACAAGGTGCTCGCCGAGATGCTGCGCGTGCTCAAACCGGGCGGCCGTGCGCTGGTGCTGGAGTTCTCCCACCCGCGCCATGACTTGATGAAGAAGCTCTATGATCTCTACTCCTTCAAAGCCCTGCCGCTGATGGGCAAACTGATCGCCGGAGATGCGGAGAGTTACCAGTACCTGGCCGAGTCGATCCGCATGCACCCGGACCAGGACACACTCAAGGGCATGATGGAAGCGGCGGGCTTTATACGCTGCGACTATCTCAACATGAGCGATGGTATCGTCGCCCTGCACTGGGGGTTCAAGGCGTGACCCCCGAAGTCGCTGAGCTGGCGCGTCTAGCGCTGGAGCGGGCCTGCAACGCCGCACTCGAGGCGGACCCGGCCACCCGGGAGGAGCTTATCCGACTGGCCGGAAGACGCATCCGCATCGAGCTAAAAGGCCTGTTCAATCTCGACCTGCTGCCCCAAAGCGATGCGCTGATCATCGCCGGTCCCGGGTTGGATGCCCCCGATGCCGTGCTGCGCGCCTCGCCGCTCGGCTGCCTGCGTGCACGCCTGCGCGGCGCTCTGATGCATGGCGATATTGAGCTGATCGTCGACCCCCACCTTGCCGTACGTACCGCCCGCCTCCTCGGCGGACTTAACCCTGACCTCGAACGGGCCCTAACCCCTCATGTCGGCATGCTGCTCGCCCATCAGCTCGGCCGTATATGGCGTGGCGTGAACGACGAACTGCGCCGCTTTGCCGAACACCGCCTGCAAGATACGGCCGATGGCCTGCGCGACGAAATCGGCCTTACCCCCTACCGCGCGGAACTGGAATCGTGGTTCGATGCCGTCGATCGGATGCGGGAGGGGATGGACGCGCTGGAGGCGCGCCTCCGGGGTCTGGAAGAAGGGCTCAAGCGCTCGCGCACGGAGACGGGCGCATGATACGCCCCCGGCTCCTCATCCGCCTGACCGTCATCCAATGGACTCTGATGCGCCACGGGCTGGACGAACTGCTGTTCGCCACACCCTGGTTCAAGCCGTTGCGCTTCATGCTCTGGCTCTCGCCCTGGCGCCTTCTCGGCCGCACCCGCCGCTCACGCGGCGAGCGCCTGCGGCAGGCCTTGGAGGAGCTAGGGCCGATCTTCGTCAAGTTCGGCCAGGCCCTCTCCACCCGCCGCGACCTGCTGCCCGAGGACGTGGCCGACGAACTGGCGAAACTGCAGGACCGGGTGCCGCCCTTCCCCGGCACGCAGGCCCGTGCCCTGATCGAAAAGGCGCTCGGCAAGCCGGTCGGCGAACTGTTCCTCGAGTTCGACGAGACTCCGCTCGCCTCCGCCTCCATTGCCCAGGTGCATCCGGCGCGCCTGCCGGACGGCAAGGCCGTGGTGGTCAAGGTGGTGCGCCCCAATATCCTGTCGGTCATCGAGCGCGACCTTGAGATCCTCTACACCCTCGCCACCCTGGCCGAGAAGGCCTCGCGCGAGGCGCGCCGCCTGCACCCTGTGGACGTGGTCAACGAGTTCGACAAGAGCCTGCACGATGAACTCGACCTCGTGCGCGAGGCCGCCAACTGCGGCCAGCTGGCACGGAACTTCGCCGGATCGGATCTGCTGTACGTCCCCAAGGTGTACTGGGCCTACACCCAGCCGAACGTGATGGTGCAGGAGCGCATTTACGGCATCCCGATCAGTGACGTCGCCGGTCTGCGCGCGGCAGGCATCGACATGAAGGCCTTGGCCGAACGCGGGGTGGAAATCTTCTTCACCCAGGTGTTCACCCACAACTTCTTCCATGCCGACATGCACCCGGGCAATATCTTCGTTTCCCCCGAAACACCCGCCGCACCGCGCTACATGGCGGTCGACTTCGGCATCATGGGCACCCTCACCCCGGAGGACCAGCGCTACCTGGCGGAGAACTTCCACGCCTTTTTCAACCGCGACTACCGCCGGGTGGCCGAGCTGCACATCGAATCCGGCTGGGTGCCGGCCCACACCCGGGTGAACGAGTTCGAGGCCGCGATCCGCACCGTCAGCGAGCCGATCTTCCAGCGCCCGCTGCGCGAGATCTCCTTCGGCCACTTCCTGCTCCGCCTGTTCCAGACTGCGCGCCGCTTTGACATGGAAGTCCAGCCGCAGCTGGTGCTACTGCAGAAGACCCTACTGAACATAGAGGGACTTGGGCGCCAGCTCTATCCTGACCTCGACCTATGGACCACAGCCAAGCCCTTCATCGAGCGCTGGATGCACGAGCGGATCGGCCCCAAGGCCGCGCTGAACAAACTCAAGACCGAGCTGCCCCAGGCCCTGATCCTGCTCCCCGAACTGCCGCGCCTGACCCACGAGGCCCTGAGCGCACAACGACGGCAAGCCCAGCTTCTGGAGGCCCAAGGTCGTGAACTTGCCCTCCTGCGCAAAGAGTTAGCTCAAGCCCGACGTAGCGGGCTACTGATCGGTCTGCTCACCGTGACCGCCCTTCTGCTGCTGTTCGGCCTGAGCATGGGAGGGTGATCCACATTTCCATGATTGTGGTAGGGACTTGTTCTGCTTTGTCAGCCTGGCGGAAAGGCAGAAAGCCCCCCTTGGTCGATCAGGGCGTGCGCCTGCCCTGCCGCCAACCCCTCGACTATACGCTGTGACGTGGCGTGAACCGCCTCGGCCTGTGGCTCGGGCGACCCTTTGGCCGCATATCCGGCGGCGTCCTATAGGCGGCCAGCCCACTCCGATCCCCCCCTAAGACAAACACGCGACGTTGCATGGATAGCATGGGGAGACTGATTTATCTTTCCCGCACGCTTGAAATGCCCGGTAAAATGTCGCAATGGACCTTCAAGCCATTCTTGACCCGCTTAACGCCGCCCAACGCGAGGCCGTCACCAGCCCCACCCGCACCACCCTGGTCCTCGCCGGGGCGGGTTCGGGCAAGACCCGTGTCCTCACACACCGCATCGCTTGGCTGGTGCAGGCCATGGGCGTCTCACCCTACGCCATCCTGGCTGTGACCTTCACCAACAAGGCCGCGGGCGAGATGCGGAGTCGGGTCGAACAGCTGCTCGGTCACACGATCTCCGGCATGTGGATCGGCACCTTCCACGGCATCGCCCACCGCCTGCTGCGCGCCCACGGACAGGAGGCCGGACTGCCGCAGGGCTTCCAGATCCTGGATAGTGACGACCAGACCCGCCTGATCAAGCGCCTGCTGCGCGAACGGGGCCTGGACGAGTCACGCTGGCCGCCGCGTATGGTGGCGGGCTACATCAACGGCCGCAAGGAGGAGGGGCTGCGTCCCTCCGCCATCCAGCCCGGCTTCGACCCGGCCAGGCGTCAGCTCTTGGAGCTGTACGAGGCCTACGAGCAGCTCTGTCGCCAGAGCGGGCTGGTGGACTTCGCCGAACTCTTGCTGCGCGCCCTGGAGCTTTTACGCGACACCCCGGCCCTGCTCGAGCACTACCAGCGCCGCTTCACCCACCTTCTGGTGGACGAGTTCCAAGACACCAATGCCCTGCAGTACGGCTGGCTGCGCCTCTTGGCCGGGACGTACGGTCACGTCTTCGCGGTCGGCGACGACGACCAGTCGATCTACGGCTGGCGTGGAGCACGGGTGGAGCACATCCGTCACTTCGAACGCGACTTCCCCGGCACGCATCTGGTGCGTCTGGAGCAGAATTACCGCTCCACCGCCACCATCCTCGCCGCCGCCAACGCGGTCATCGCCCACAACGACGAGCGGCTGGGCAAGAACCTGTGGACCGACGGCAAGGAGGGTGAGCCGATCCAGCTCTATGCTGCCTTCAACGAGCAGGACGAAGCGCGCTTCGTGGCTGAGCGCATCCGCGCCTGGCACGAAGCCGGGCAGCGCTTGCAGGATGTCGCCATCCTCTACCGCTCCAACGCCCAGTCACGCGTGCTGGAGGAGCAACTGATCCGCTTCGATCTGCCCTACCGCATCTTCGGCGGCCTGCGCTTCTTCGAGCGCGCCGAGATCAAGGACATGCTCGCCTACCTCACCCTCGCCTGCCACCGCGACAACGACGCGGCCTTCGAGCGCGTGGTCAACGTTCCCCCGCGCGGCATCGGCGAGAAGACCCTGGAGCAGGTACGCGAAGCCGCGCGCAAACAGCGGCTCTCCCTCTGGAGTGCCGCGCTGGCGCTCTTGGCGGAGGGCAAGCTCACTGGTCGCGCCGCTGCGGCCATCCGCGGCTTTGTGCTCGGCCTCGACGCCATGGCGGTAGCCATCGAGGAGCTGCCGCTGGAGCAGCAGGTGGCCCACGTGGCCGAGGCCAGCGGCCTCTTGGAGTTCCACAAGAAGGATGCGGAGCGGGGCGAGATGCGCGCCGAGAACATCGAGGAACTCATCAACGCCGCGCGCGGCTTCAGCCTGAGTGAGGAGGATCAGGCCCTTGGCCTGGCTCCGCTCGAAGCCTTTCTCGGCTATGCTGCGCTGGAGTCTGGCGAGACCCAGGGCGGGGCGCACCAGGACTGCGTGCAACTGATGACCCTGCACGCTGCTAAGGGCCTGGAATTCCCGCTGGTATTCATCGTCGGCCTGGAGGAAGGGCTATTCCCGCACCAGATGTCGCGTGAGGACCCCGCCAAGCTGGAGGAGGAGCGTCGGCTGGCCTACGTGGGCATCACCCGTGCCCGCGAGCAACTGGTCCTCACCTACGCCGAGCGCCGCCGCCTGCATGGCAAGGACCTCTACCCGCAGCCCTCGCGCTTTCTTGGCGAGATCCCCCCGGACCTGTTGCGCGATGTGCGCCCGCGCGCCCAAGTGATGCGCCCGATGGGCCTCACGCCGCAGCACATGCGCGCGATGGACGCCACCGAAAATGGCCTGCGCCTCGGCCAGGCCGTGCGGCACGCCATCTTCGGTGAGGGCGTGATCATCGGTCACGAGGGTGCTGGCCCGCAGGCGCGCGTGCACGTCAACTTCGGCCGCCAGGGCAGCAAGTGGCTGGTGCTAGCCTATGCCAACCTTACCCCGCTTTAAAAATTTACGATTGATGGAGAGTCTCCCATGAACCGCCGTCACTTTCTGACCGCTGCCGCCGTGGGCAGCGCCGCCGCGCTCGCGGGTTGCAACAAGGAGCAAACCACCACCGCAAGCAGCGCGTGCCAACCCGCCGAGGTCATCAAGTGGAAGATGGTCACCACCTGGCCAAAGAACTTTCCCGGCCTTGGCACAGGGGCCGAGAACCTCGCCAAGCTCATCCATGAAATGAGCGGCGGGCGCATCGAGGTTAAGGTCTATGCCGCTGGGGAGTTGGTCCCAGCGCTGGAAGTGTTCGATGCCGTGGCGCGCGGCACGGCCCAAATCGGTCACGGTGGGGCCTATTACTGGAAGGCCAAGCACGAGGCGACCCAGTTTTTCACCTCCGTACCCTTTGGTTTCACCGCCCAAGAGATGAATGCCTGGCTGTTCTACGGCGACGGCCTCGCTTTGTGGCAGGAGGTGTATGCCCCTTTTGGCCTGGTACCTATGCCCTGCGGCAATACGGGGGTGCAAATGGCGGGCTGGTTCAATAGAGAGATCAACAGCCTTGCCGACCTCAAGGGCCTGAAGATGCGCATCCCGGGGCTTGGAGGCGAGGTACTGCGCCGCGCTGGCGGCACCCCAGTCAACCTGCCAGGCGGCGAACTGTTTACCGCGCTACAGTCGGGCACCATCGATGCCACCGAATGGGTGGGACCCTATAACGATCTCGCCTTCGGTCTGTACAAGGCGGCTCGATACTATTACACCCCAGGCTGGCACGAGCCAGGCAGCACCATGGAGGCCATCTTCAACAAGCAGGCGCTGGAATCCTTGCCCAAGGATTTGCAGAGTATCGTCCTCAACGCCTGCAAGGTGGTGAATGCCGACATGCTGGCCGAGTTCATGGCGCGCAATCATCAGGCCCTCGAAACACTCAAAAGGGAGCACGGGGTGCAGGTGCGGACGTTGCCGGATGACGTGATCGCCGAGCTGAAGAAGCTCTCGGCTGAGGTGCTGGCTGAGGTAGCCCAGCACGATCCACTCACAAAGAAGGTCTATGACTCCTTCATCGCCTTTCGCGATAAGGTCAAGCCTTGGACCGAGGTCTCTGAAGTCGCCTTCCTGAAGGCGCGCGGCTGAGGCTGGTATCAAGCGGCCGAATCATCAGCCCAAGCTTAGCAGGCTTAGGTAAGCCATGCGGGTCGCTCACCGGATAGCCGAACACCTCCTATATGCGGTTGACGACTCGCTCGGAAACGCTGTGCTCCAGCACCTCGGCGACCTCGGCGTTCACCTCATCCCAGGACAACCCCAGCACCTGCACCAGGAAGTGCTCAACGATGCGATGGCGGCGGATGGTCCCCACCACCATCCGACGGCCCTCCGCAGTCAGGCGCAGGCTCAAGTAAGGGATGTGCTCGATCAGCCCCTCGGCGGCCAGCGTCTTCACCATCCCGGTGACCGAGGGCTGAGCCACCTTCAACCGTTCGGCCAAGGCGGAGGTCGAGACCGGCTCCGCGGTGTCCCCGGCCAGCTTGTAGATGGCCTTGAGATAGTCCTGGAGGGCACGGCTGCTCATGGAGATGGAGGGCAACGATAGGAAGAATTCATGGACCTTATCACTTTCCTGCATTTGACCGCGTGTGTCGGCTTGCCGTAGATTGCCCAAATCTCTTTTTTAGTCCTGCCTCATTTGATAAGTGACCTCCCCTGCGCCCAAGACCGCCCGATCGTGCGCCCCTTCTGGTTTTATCTTGGGCCCGCCTTCCTGGTGTCCGTGGGCTACATGGACCCGGGCAACTGGGCCACGTCACTCGAAGCGGGCAGCCGCTATGGCTATGCCCTGCTGTGGGTCATCACCCTCGCCAGCCTGATCGCCATCCTCATGCAGCTGCTGGCCGCGCGGCTCGGGGTGGCGACGGAACGGAACCTGGCCCAGCTAATCGCCGAACGCTATCCAGGCTGGCGCGCCAAAGCGCTGCTCACCACCGCGGCGCTAGCGATGATGGCGACTGATCTGGCGGAATTTCTGGGCGTGGCCGTGGCCCTGAACATGTTGTTCGACATCCCATTGCCGGTCGCGGTGGTGCTGACCGTGTTCGATGTGCTGCTGATCCTGTGGCTGGAGCGCTTTGGCTTCCGCTGGGTGGAAATGACCATCCTTGCCTTCGTCGCCACCATCAGCCTCGGCTACGTGGTGGAACTCCTCATCATCCAGCCTGACATGGCCGCCGTGGCCTCCCACGCCTTCCTGCCGAACGGGACCATCAGCGACAGCACGGCCCTGTTCATCGCCCTCGGGATCATCGGCGCCACCGTCATGCCACACAACATCTTCCTGCACTCGTCGCAGGTGCTGACCCGGTTGCGGGACACCAACCTCGACAAGCGCAGGATCTACGGCATCCTCAAATGGGACACCGTGGGGGCGCTGCTCGCCGCATGGATGGTCAACTCCGCTATCCTCATCACCGCTGCCGCGGCCTTCCACGAACAGGGCCTGTTGATCACCGACCTCGACCAGGCCTACGTCACCCTCGGGCCCCTGTTTGGCGAGGCGGCCGCACTGACCTTTGCCATCGCCCTTTTGGCTTCGGGGGTAGCCAGCTCCACCACCGCGACCCTGGCCGGCCAGATCGTATTCGAGCCCCTGCTCGGCCGGCCGGTCAACATCGCCAGGCTGCGCCTAACGCTCCGACTCTTGACCATGATCCCCGCGGTGATTGCCATTCTCCTGAGCGCCAAACCCCTGAGCTTACTGGTGCTCTCGCAGGTGATCCTGTCCATGCAGCTGCCGTTCACCCTGCTGCCCTTGATCCTCCTGGTCTCCAATCAGTCCCTGATGGGCGAGATGACCGCCCCGCGCTGGATGGTGGGGCTGGCCTGGGCCTGTGCGCTACTCATCATTGCCCTGAATCTTGGCTTCCTGTTCAGCGGCGAGTGACGAAGCCGGGCGAATTACTTGGCGGTAGCGTGCTCGATGGCCTCGCCTCCCTTCTTGATGTCCTTGCCGATCCCCTCGAAGGTGTTGCAGGCGGACAGGAGCCGGGCGAGGACGAGGATGGAGGCTGCTTTCACGATGATCTTCTTGGCATGAGAAAACGGACGGCCAAGCGGACCGCGTGGTTCAATGCTAACAAGAGCCCCAGGCTCACGCCGAGCCACAGCGCGCCGATGAAACCGAACAGGTTCGGCGCCTGCATCAGACTGCTCATCAGCGAGTCCTGGTAATAGAAAAACCACGGGTGGTCAGGCGGGAAGACCCAGCGGTGCCAGGCATAGAAGACCTCGACCGGCCCGAGCGCGAATAATGCACCAGCAAGAACCGCAAGACCGGCCAAACTGGCGGCCAGCAGCCGCCCCGCCCGCGGAACGGGAACGTGCCCGAGGCTGAGCAGAAGCGCAAGAACCGCCCAACCCACAAGCGCCAGCAGGCCAGCGCGTTCTCCCCTCTCGACCAGATGCGCCACATCGCGCAGGTGGGTGACCTCATCCCAAGTCAGCAGACGCCCCAGTTCACGGCCCTGCGGGTCGTGGTAGCGCAGCTCCTCCAGGCCCTTGCCGCCATGGCGCACGGCCTCGGCGATGGCTGCGAACAGCCGGGCGTGCTCGACCGCATCGGTCCGGATGAAGTCCTGCCGCCCATGGCGATTCTGGGGCACGTAGGTGCTGAGCGTGGCAGGAATGTTGAGTAGGCGATAGCCCGCGGGATAGAGGAAATCGACCTTCGCCAACAGCAGCCAGGCGAGCCACAGCGCGGCAGGCCAAAGCAGGATCCCGTAAGCCGTAACGGCCAGTCCCCGCACGGCTCGCGGCATCAGCCCCCCCCGGAAGCGTGGCGGCGGGCCAGCTCGACGTAGTAGTCGGCGGAGTAGCCGAGGTATTCCAACTCCTCGTCGGTCAGCGGGCGCACCTTGCGCGCCGGCGCGCCGAGCCAAAGGTAGCCGCTCTCCAGTTCCTTGCCGGGCGGCACCACGCTGCCCGCACCGACGATCACCTCACGCCGAATCACCGCCTCGTCGAGCACCACGGTGCCCATGCCGATCAGACAGCGATACTCTATGGTGCAGGCATGCAGCACGGCCTTGTGGCCGATGGTGACATCGCTGCCGACGATTACCGGCGCGCCGCGCGGGTTGAAGCGGCTGGCGTGGGTGACGTGAATGATCGTCCCATCCTGGACATTGGTGCGCGCGCCAATTTCGATGCGGTTGATGTCGCCGCGCAGCACGCTCATCGGCCAGATCGAGACATCCATCCCAAGGTGCACCTGCCCGGTAACCAGGGCGGTGGGGTCAACCCAGGCACCGGCCTCAAGCATGGGCATGTGGCCCTCGAAACATCGGATGGTCATCGGCATCGCTCCAGAAACATGCCAGGATGATAACCTCTCAAGCCCCTAATCAGAACGATGTCCCTCATGTTTGCGCAGCTGTATCAACGCCTTGGCCTCTATGTTCGCCTGACCCGGCTGGATCGGCCGGTCGGCTGGATCCTGCTCTTATGGCCGACCCTGCTCGCCCTGTGGCTGGCGGCGGACGGCGTGCCCAAGGCGCTGAATCTTGCCGTATTCGTCGCCGGGGTGGTGCTGATGCGCTCGGCCGGCTGCGCCATCAACGACTACGCCGACCGCGGCTTCGACGCCCACGTCGCGCGCACCCGCGAACGCCCCCTCGCCGCGGGGTTAATCCAGCCCTGGGAGGCACTGATGGTATTCGCCGTGCTGGCGCTCGCCGCCTTCGGCCTCGTCCTGCTGCTCGACCCACTGGTGCTTAAGCTATCCGTGGTTGGCGTGCTGCTGGCGGCGAGCTACCCCTTCATGAAGCGCTGGCATCACCTGCCGCAGCTGCACCTCGGCATCGCCTACTCCTGGGGTATTCCAATGGCTTATGCCGCCGAAAAGGGCACGCTCGATCTTACCGCCATGCTACTGTTTGCCGCCAATGTGCTGTGGACGGTGGCCTACGACACCATGTATGCCATGGCTGATCGGGAGGACGATGTGAAGATCGGGGTAAAGTCCACCGCCATCCTGTTCGGCCGCTTCGACCGCCTGATCATCGGCGGGCTTCAGCTCGCCACCCTCCTGCTGCTGGCCCTAGTCGGCCTGCACGCGGAGCTCGGCTGGGCCTACGGCGCGGGCCTCTTGGCCGCCGCGGGCTTGGCCCTGTGGCAGCAGTGGCTGATCCGCAAACGTGAGCCGGTCGCCTGTATCGCAGCATTCAAGAACAACCAGTGGTTCGGCATGGCGGTGTTCGTCGGGCTGGCGGTGGATCTGGCTTGGAAATGAATGAATCAGCCAGTCCTCGGACGCGGGTCCTCCTCAAGCCCCAGCCCGTCCCAGGCCAGCACCAGCATCTCGCCGGGCGCCATCCCCCGGGCCTGCCAGAGCTCGGCATAGAGGGCGGAGGCATGCGCGGCATGGTGCTGCACCGCAAGGCAGGGCAGAGGCTGGCTTTGCGCGCCCCCCATCCTGTGCTCGCCGCGCCCCTCCTGGTGCTGCTCGCCGCACCCCACGGCCTGACCCATGGGATGGAGGACCCGTCCGCTGACCTTACCGCCTACTTGACCGGTCTTGGAGCGACCACCCGCGGCCTGCACCTTGTGGGCCTCGCGCTCGCCCGCCTGCTGCCAGAGGGCATCACGTGCCTTGCCGGAGCGGGGATACTGGGGAGCGGTCTGTGGGTGCTGCTTTTTGCAGACCCCGGCGTGCAGTCGCACCTCGATATGAGGGGATGCAAGCAGGCTGTAGGTCTCCAGCAGGCGGATGGCCTCGAACAGGGCAATGGGGATCGCCACCGCACGCCACCACGCTGTGGAACATATTGCGGCTGGGGAAGCGGATGCCGGTCGCCTCAAGCAGGGTTGCGGGCGGCAGGCAGTCGAGGTTGAGGTTGAGCCGGGCGAGCGGGCCAACCAGGTGGCGAGCTGGAGCGGGAGAGGGTTGACCACGAGGAGAACAGGAAGAGCTTAGGCGCTTGGGGCCGTTGGCCCAGGCAAAGCATCGCTCACCACCATCCTGCTCAAGGCGGTAGCGCCCCGGCTGCTGTACATCCCGCCAGCCCTGCGGCAGATCGGCAACATCCTCCAGATCAGCGTACAGGATCGCGCCCTCGCTCGCACGCGGCCCCACCACGTCATACCCCTCGTCGCGAAGGGCATCAAGCAGGGACGGCATGGCATGGCGCAGGAGATGGGTGTCGTGATCCATCAGCAACAGGACGAGTGACGAATGGAACTCAAGGTTCCAGAGTCGCTCACTGCAACCATGAATGCAGAAAAACAAAAAGCCCGTCGAGTCTTTCAGATTCGACGAGCTTTTTAGGGGAACGGGTGCCGACGACCGGCCCCTATCCTGATTGCGAGTGTTACTCGCCGACCTTCTTCACGGCGCCGACAGAAACATCGCCGATGACGGCTTTGCCTTTAACGATCGGCTCTTCCTTCATGCAGTCTTTCATGCAGCGGACGTTCTTCACGTCCGGACGCGGGTCGGTGTAGTAGTTATCCTGGGCCGGCATCTTGGTCTTCTTAAGGAAGTCCGCATCGCACACGGCTTTGTCGTCGCTGATCACTTCAGCAAGATACAGGACGTAGCACGTGGTGGCGTAAGCCTCGTCGTCGCTCAACGACTGCGGCGCAAAGAACGGCATCGCACGACGGATGTAGTCATACAGGGTCGGTGCATGGCCCCACAGGTTGTTGATGCCACGGGCACCAACGGTGTCCTCGCCAGATTTGGCATACTGCTGCAGGAGTTCCAGCTTGTCGCCCAGCATCTTCGGATAGCCTCTGGCCCCCTCACCGAACTCGCCGTGGCACATCGCGCACTTGGCCTGGTAGATCTTCTCGCCATCCGCGACCGAGCCCTTGCCAGCCGGCAGGTTCTCGCCATCAAAGAAGACAGAGATATCCCACGGCTTGATGGCCTCCTCAGTGATCGGCTTGCCAATCCCATTGTAGGGACCGGCAAAGGCCATGGAAGAAGCAGCGAACAGCGCTGCCACCAGGGCAGACTTAGAGGTTTTCGATTTGAACATTCTTCACTTCTCCGTTCGCCTCGATCTTCCAGGTCTGGATCGAGTTCTTGTGGTAGATGCTGTTGGTGCCACGTACCTCGCGCAGCTGACGCAGGGTCGGCTGGGTGTAACCGGTTTCATCGGTCGCGCGGCTCATGATCAGGGTCTCTTTGCCATCCCATTCCCACGGCATGGTGAAGCGGGTCAGGCACTTGGAGAACACCGGCTCGACCAGCTTGGCCTCTTTCCAGGTCTTGCCGCCATCGACGGAAACATCCACGGCTTTGATTTTGCCACGACCGGACCAGGCCAGACCACGCACCTCGTAGAAGCCCTTACCCGAGAGCTTCTTGTCCGGGCAGGGGAAGGTGATGACGGAATTGGCTTCGTTGATCAGAGTGAACTGACGGAAGCGGCCGTCCGGCATGCCGTCGGTGTAGTGACGAGTTTCCTGATAAGTAACCAGCGGCTTATTGGTGAACTTGATGCGACGCAGGTGCTTGATGGACAGGTTGGCTTCGCAGCCCGGTACCACCAAACGGATTGGGTAACCGTTCTCTGGACGGAGGGCTTCGCCGTTCTGCGCGTAAGCCACGATGATGTCCTTATAGATCTTGTCGGCATCGGGAATCGGCTTACCGAACTGATCTTTGGCGCCCGGCAACGGGATGGAGCGCTGCAGCGCGGAACCGTCGGCGCCCTCGGCGTAGAACCAGGTGGCTTCCTTCTTGACGCCAACGATCTTCATAAGCTCGAGCAGGCTTACACCTACCCACTCGGAACAAGAGATCATGCCGTGGGTGAACTGCAGGGAGTCCATCTGCACGCCGCGCCATTCCATACCACCGTTCGCCGGACATTCTATGAACCATATGCCGGACTTTTGCGGCATACGCTTGAGGTCCTCGATGGTAAAGATCATCGGCTTTTCGACCATGCCGTGGATCACCAGGCGATGGGTGGCCGGATCGATATCCACGGCGCCGGCGTGGTAACGCTCGAAGTGAAGACCCGCCGGGGTGATGATGCCCTCAAGGTCCTGCAGCGGGGTGAAGCTGATGGACGCGATGGTGTCGGCGGTCAACCACTCGACGTTACGACGTACCACATGGGCTTCGAACTTGGACGGCATGCCGTACGGCACGCTGACCACGCCACGACCCAGCATCTTGTTGGTCGGAGGGATGGGCAGCGGATCCTTGACGACATCGCTGGCCACGGCGCGACCGGCTACAGTGCCAGCCGCAAGCGCGACGCCCGAGACGGCTACGCTTGTG
>JARJMX020000046.1 GCA_029335925.2 Gammaproteobacteria bacterium | reverse complement strand
CAAAAAATCAAGGGGGGAGTGTTCTGCATTAAACCGGTCCCTGATAAAGTAGTAGTGATCGTCACCTTTTGATAACAGTGCTTCCCCCTCGCGGGTAAGAAATTCCTTGACGACTTCAAGCGTTATTTCGCCTGACGCTATGCCGGAGTAAAAATTAACAAGGTGGGGGTTTGAGTCACACAGGAGAGCACGCCGTGGCGCAACATTGAAAGCCACGACTCCGGTGCCCATGAATGGTTCAATCCATGTGCCGTCAAAGTCACTTGGAAGTATGCTTTGTATCCAAGGGACGAGCTTTGTCTTTATGCCCTGTGATTTGATCGGCGGCACGCCAACTTTTATGGTCATTTTCCCCTCACGGTATCACGTTTGCTCATGGCCGTCCTCCGAAAGCGATTCAATCGGCGATATCCTTTGCATGGAACGCATCAATGACAAAGGCTGCTTCCATCCCGCAGAGTTCATCACGCCACGCGCAATACCTAGCGCACTGCATCAACCCCGCCAAAAACTTGAAGAAGATGCGGGCTACATCTGAGATGGTTTCCGCAAAACAAGAATTTCCTCTGAGGCCACCGCATTCTTCCTGAAAATATCTCTGGACACAAGCCTATCCATCAAGAGTGGCTCGGCGACTTCGAATCCGAGAGACTCCGCGATGTCTTGGAGCAAACTGGCCGTCTGAATCTCAACGCGATGCCCACCGGCAATGGTGTGGTTGTTGCCTACAACAACGAAGGCATACTTCCCCGGCTTCAACGCATTAAAGATGCCCTGAAACACATCTCTCATATCGAAAAAATACTTGGCGAGCAGCGCCGGGAGGTTGCGGCGGCGGAAGCCAACGCTTGCCCCTGAATTTAGCCCCTCTATGCACCGGATCAGCTCTTGAGCGCGCTCGGGTAGTATCGTCGCGTCAGCCAAGAACCGTTCCCAGTACTGCCTCCTTAGCCCTTCCGAGACCTCACGATTGCCGATCATCAGTTGGTCGCGGGTTCTGTGCTCCGGCCGGGGTAGCAGACCCAGATAGCACAGGCTCAGTCGGTCAGTGTCAAGATATGGTAGCGCCATCGCGTAAGGTGGGGAAGTGATTACTACATCGACGGAGTTTGGCCCCCATATCTTGCCGCACAACCTCGCGTCGCCTTCGGCAATGTCAAACTGCGGAGCATCAACAGGTCCATTCTGGAAGAGGAAGGCCAGGACCGTTCGGATAGATCGCCCGATTTCTTCAAGGACTTCTTTCTTCGGGTCGATTTTGATATCGAGGCGAATTTCCTTGCGGCACCGCAGATCGTCATCTTTCTGCCAAGAAACCCGGCGAAGGATGTTGCTCAGCGCAACCCACATGAAGTCACGGGATCGCTCGTCGTCAAGCTCTTGAATGGCGCGACTGATGTCGTCGAGTTCTGCTAATACTTCAGCGGAGAACCATGCCGAGAGGTACTCTTGGTCGATGCACGGAAGGCTCTCGAAGTACGCAAGGCGGGGCTTCTTCCGCCCTTCCACGCTAAGCAGCCGACTTCGAATTTGCTCATAGTCTTGGCGAAGGCATTCGGCATCCGCAGACAGCAGTTTTGCCTTGGCGTTACCTATGAATACTGAGAGGGGGTTCATATCAAGCCCCCGCCCACGACAGTCGGCAAGGATCGCCTCTACGACCGTCGTTCCGCTCCCACTCATCGGGTCTGCGACTACACCGCCATGATGCGTCCCCGAGATATTGATCAAGGAACGCACAAGCTGCGGGAAAAACTTACCACGATATTCGTGTAATCCATGGGGACCGTACCGGAGGCACCGCCGACTCGGAAGCGGGGCGTCGTCCACGAACGGCAGTTGCTGGCGCAGCGTATCAAGCGCGATACCGTCTCGAATGAGATTGACAGTCGCTTCGCGGAGCGATTGCTCCGTGACCGCCATTTCCCCGGCGTGCTCGACGATTTCCCAATACGCTAATCGGCGGACAAATACTTCATGCGAGTATGGCGAGCAAATCTCGAAGTCCGTAGGCGTTTCGCTTCCCGATTCGATTGCCATCGGCTCAGTCCCTGCCAAGGCATGAAGTTCTCGCAGTGCTAAGACACGCTCAAACGGCTGAATATAAGGCTTCATGCGCATTTTGAGAACGTTCATGCCCTCTCCCCCTTAGGATCGTAATTCGTCCAGAGAATCTCCGCCTGTTTTCGTCGGGTTTTGGAGGAGCGAAGGACCTTATCGGGGCCATAGGTCTTGAACCAGCGGCCAGGTGGGAAGAGTTCATCCATCAGGGGATGATCATAGCCGGAGACGGCCACCATGCCCTTGCACGCATGAAGCACTTCGGCCAAGGCGCGATGCTGATCTTCGTCCATTTCGAAGCGGTAAGCCTTGGTGGCGATGCGCGTCGCTTGCAGGTAGGGCGGATCGCAATAGAAGAGCGTTTGGGGGCTGTCGTACAGGCGGAGGATGTCCACCGCAGGGCGGTTCTCGATCTGCACGCGCAGCAGCCGCTGGGCGATGTCCTCCAGCGCCTCCACGCCCCCAAGCCAGCGCGAAACCGCGCCGGACATGCCGGAGCGGCTGTCGTTCTTGCAGTAGGCCCAGCGCCCAAGGGTGGCGGTCTGCGCAAGGCCCGTGCGCGCTTGGCGGGCTTTGATGTAGAAGCGCCGCGCACGCTCCACGTCGCTTAATCCCGTGGGGTCGCCATAGATCGCCAAGAAGTATTCCTCGCGTGAGAAGGGCGTTAAGGCGATGGCCCGGATCAGGTCGTCGTGCTGGTCACGAAGCACCCGAAAGAAGTTCACCACCTCGCCGTCCAGATCGTTGTAGGTCTCCACCGGCGACGGGGGGCGATTGAGCAGCACGGCCCCGGAACCGGCGAAGGGTTCGCAGTAATGGTGGCAGGAAGGTAGCAGGGGCAACAGCCACTCCAGATGCGAGAACTTGCCGCCGTACCACCCGAAGGCGATGCGCCGTTGGCGCGTGCGTTTTCGTACAGGGGGCGCTCCCGATGGGGTGGGGGCTGCGAGCGGAACGCCATCCTCTTGATGGATGGGCGAGGTTGGCCGCCTTGGCCTGAGGATGGGCTTGTGGATGCTCATAGGACCGGTTCCAGAGAAGCTGGTGCCCGGAGCGGGGGTCGAACCCGCACGGCCTTGTGGCCGAGGGATTTTAAGTCCTTTGGGTCTGCCTATTTCACCATCCGGGCTTGTTTATTCATTATATCATTTTTCCGGGTCGGGTTCATCCCATCGGGGATTTTTCCAGGCGTGACGTGCGGAGCCGTAGTGGTGGCTTGTGACGTATTCGCTTGCGTGGCCTAAATCTTTTTGGGTTCGTGCGGTGCCGTATTGTCGTTTGCGGTTGGCGGCGAAGATGGAGCGGGTATCGGCGGGGGAGTAGATTTTCTCTCCGTTGAAAAGTTTTTTGCAGGTTCGCCAAACGGCGTGGCGAACGGGGGCGTAATAGTGTTTGTGGAAGGGTTCGTAGAGTTGTTCGGGGTCGATGTCCCGCCAGTTTTTGCCCACGACTTCGGTCATTGTCTTATTGACGATTTCCAGTTGTTTGGTGATGAAGGGAGCGTATTGATCCTCGAAAATCACATCTCGGAAGGCTTCTTGATCGGCCCCGTTGCGATTTTTCATGAGCAGGTTGATGGCCCATAGGTCATCGGGATTTTTGGGGTCGAGGTTACACAATTCGAGGCGATGGAGGAAGATTCTGCGTGTGGGGTCTTGTTCCTCCAGAAATTCACTGCGGATGATGGCGTTGAGTTTTTCGGGGTTTTCCAATTCGTACTCGGTGAAGATGCCCGGCGGGATGCGTTCGAGGGGATTGCGGAGCTTGATTTTGGCGTTGTAGATGCGGAGGGTGTTTTTGCTGACGAGGAAGGAGGTGATCCACTCGAAGGGTCGCGCGCCGCAGCCTACGCCTGCGATGAGGAGGATGCGGGCGTACTGACTCATCAGGCCGGGGTTGCGCCGAAGGGCCTTGATCAGGAGGAGCCAATCGTCTTTGGGGATGACGCGAGCGCGAGGGCGGCTGGGGTTTTTGGAAGGGAGCGTGTCCTCATCGTCGTGGTGGGGTTCCTTGATGTGCCAGTTTCGGATGACGGTGCGTGCCCAGGCGATGTCCTCGGGGGGGTTGAGGATGGAGGCGGGGGTGCCTTTCTCGAACTGGTACAGCAAGGCGGAGCGGAGCAGCATCTTGTAGCTGCTGGAGTAGGCGTTCTGGCTGGTGTGCTGGATCACCCAGTTGGCAAAGGCCCACCAGCTTTCGGGGGGCTGGAGGCTTTTCTTGCGGTCTTTTCGCTTGAGGGTCTCTTCCAACCCGAGGGGGTCGTTCTCTTCTCGGTATTTTTGCAGAAAGATGTTGATGACGTGCTGGTATTTGGCACTCGAAGATGTTTTGACACGTGCCGGTTGGTTTTCTTGTGGCGTTATTCCTTGGGGGGTGGCCTCATGGGAGGCGGTTAAATTTTCGGGATGAGATTGCGACATGGCGTGTTCTCCATTTTGAAATGAGCGGGTTATTGTGCGGAATGTTCCTGTTGCGGATCGATTCTGGGGGCGAGCATGAATTTTGCGGGCCTGAGATCTGGAGGGGCGTGAAATGAGCGGGGCGTGGCCTGATGGGGGTGTTTGTCTTGGATCGCCTGAAGCCTGTAGGTAGCCTGAAGTGGGTCGGTCATCTGGCCTTTGGGGCGAACGCTTGGCCCTTGGTGGAGGTTTCCTGCATGGCGTAGGCGCTTCTCTTGACCGCAAGCGGACCTTGTGAGTGCTTGAACCTTCTCGGCCACTGTT
>JARJMX020000031.1 GCA_029335925.2 Gammaproteobacteria bacterium | reverse complement strand
ACCCTGCGCCGCGGTGAGCGGATCGCCTCCACGGGGGTGCACTTTATGGACGTGGGGGTGTCCGGAGGTATCTGGGGGTTGCGCAACGGCTATTGCCTGATGGCGGGCGGGAGCCAAGAGGATGCGGCGCGCCTTATCCCGGTGCTGAAAGCTCTGGCGCCCGCGCCGGATCGCGGCTGGGCGCATGTCGGCCCGCTGGGGGCCGGCCACTTCACCAAAATGGTCCACAACGGCATCGAGTACGGCATGATGCAGGCCCTAGCCGAGGGCTTGGCCCTGCTCAAAGCGAAGGAATCCTTTGCTGTCGACCTCGCTCAGGTCAGCGAGCTGTGGCGCCACGGCTCGGTGGTGCAGAGCTGGCTGCTCGACCTCACCGCCGAGGCGCTGGCGCAAGACCAGCAACTGGCCGCCATCGCCCCGCGCGTGGCCGATTCCGGCGAGGGACGCTGGATGGCGAAGGAAGCCATCGACCTCGGCGTGGCCGCGCCCGTCATCTCGCTGGCCCTGCACATGCGCTTCGCCAGTCAGGGCAACGCGGATTACGGCAACAAGCTGCTGGCCGTCATGCGCCAGGCTTTTGGCGGTCATGCCATGACGCAGAGCGGGGAGTGAGACCATGCCCGGCGGCGTGATCTCCTCAGGCTCGCTCAACGACCTCGCCCAGCCCTGTGCCTTAGTCATTTTCGGCGCGACCGGCAATCTTGCGGTCAACAAGCTGCTGCCCGCGCTCTATCACCTCGATCGTCACAGCCGCCTGCCCCCTTCGCTGACCGTGGTCGGATTCGGCCGACGGGCGTGGAGCGACGAGCAGTGGCGCGATCAGGTGCGAAGCGCTTTGCGTGATCAGCTCGGGGCCCAGATCAAAGAGGACGTGTTAGGGCGCTTCCTTGCCCGCCTGCGCTTTGTCACAGGGGACCTTGTACTTGAGGAGGATTATCGGCGCTTACGTAGTCGTCTGCTGGAAGAGGCGGAAGCGACCCACATGATCTTCTATCTGGCGATCGCGCCGGACCAGTACAGTGTGGTCAGTGATCGACTTGGTGCGGTGGGGCTGAGCGAGGAAACGGGCGGCTGGCGGCGCCTGGTGGTGGAAAAACCATTTGGCTATGACTTAGAGAGCGCCAAACTTCTGGATGCCCGCCTGCACCGGCATTTCTCTGAGCGGCAGATTTTTCGTATTGACCACTATCTTGGCAAATCAACGATCCAGAACATTCTTGTATTTCGCTTTGCCAATCTCTTCCTTGAGCCGTTGTGGAACCGCAACTACATCGATCATGTGCAGATCTCGCATGCCGAAGACAAGGGCATCGCCCACCGCGCAGGCTATTATGACCAAGCGGGTGCTTTACGCGATATGATCCAGAGTCATCTGTTGCAGATGCTCACTCTCGTGGCCATGGAGCCGCCTGCAAGCCTCGAGGCTGAGGCGCTGCGGGATGAGAAGGTCAAGGTATTGCGCTCGATCCGCCCCATCACACCCCGTGCGGTGCATGCCCATGCCTTCCGGGCCCAATACACACAAGGCCAGATCCATGGGCAGCCGGTGCCGGGGTACATCAAGGAGGAGGGGGTAGCGTCGGACAGCGTGACGGAGACCTATGCGGCGCTCAAGCTCTATATTGATAACTGGCGTTGGCGCGGGGTGCCGTTTTATATCCGTACCGGCAAGCGTTTGCCGGAGAACATCTCGATGGTGAGCGTGCGCTTCCGCCATCCGCCCCAGCAGCTGTTCCGCGAAACCCCCATCGAGCGGCTCAAGCCGAACTGGCTACTGCTTGGCATCCAGCCCTGCGACAGTCTGCGCCTGGAAGTGCAGATCAAGCGCGAGGGACTGGAACTGCGCACCACCACGACCCAGCTGGACGCCACTTATTGCGAGAGCGAATCCTCGCGTCTGGGGGCCTATGAGGCCTTGCTGCTCGATGTGATGAGTGGCGATCAGTCGTTGTTCCTGCGCTACGATGAAGTCGAGTGGGCTTGGCGAGTGGTCGATCCAGTCCTCAAGGTTTGGGCGCAGGAGCGCGACTTCATTCACACTTACCCGGCAGGGACGTGGGGACCGGAGGAGTCCTCCCGCTTGTTTGACCAGGACGATCACGTCTGGCGGAATGCCCTTTAACGATCTTTAATCCTCAATCTTAAGGCAATGCCAAATCCATCCATGGATTTTTTTCAGCTTGGTTCACCGCGAAGTGCCTTCGTGGTGACCTCCGCGAATCGAGGGGTTGCACCCTTGTTCGCTTTGGGGTATCCCTGCCCCGGATAGGAATCGCTGAGTTATTCAGTAGTTCCCTAACAGGCAGGGTGTTGAAAAACGCTTTCAACAGCCTGTTAAGGTCAGCCAGGGATGGTTTGCACGAGGATCAATCACTGCAAGTGATTGATCCTCGAAGCCCGTCGTGGACATGTGTTGCGACGAGGCAGGTTAAATAGCAAGAAGCTTTTTTCAACATGTTGCTAATCCAATCCGCACGATCAGACAGCGAGTAGCCTTATGACACGCCCCATTCACCGCCAAGCATGGAAATCCCTGGAACGGCATGCCTCTATGATGCGCAAGGTCCGTATGCGCGATCTGTTCAATAATGATCCTCAGCGTTTCGAACGTTTCAGTCTGCAAGTGGGCGAGCTGTTCCTCGACTATTCGAAGAACATCATGATCGACAAGACCATGAGCAAACTCATGGACTTGGCTCGGGCCTCCAAGGTCGAGGAATGGCGGGCCAAGATGTTCGCGGGCGAGAAGATCAACTTCACCGAAAACCGTGCGGTATTGCATGTGGCCTTGCGTAACCGGGCCAACACCCCCATCTATGTGGATGGTGAGGACGTGATGCCCAAGGTCAATGCGGTGCTCGAACGCATGCGGCGCTTTTCGGAGGCCGTGCGCGAGGGCCAATGGCTGGGCTACACCGGCAAGCGTATCACCGACGTGGTCAACCTCGGCGTGGGCGGTTCCGACCTTGGCCCCAAGATGGTCTGTGAGGCGCTCGCCTCTTACGCTCGGTCGGATCTGCGGGCGCACTTCGTCTCCAACGTAGCCCCCTCGGATATCGTCAGCACGCTCAAGAAGGTCGACCCGGAAACCACACTGTTCATTGTCGCCTCCAAGACCTTCACCACCCAGGAAACCCTGGCCAACGCCCATACCGCCAAGCGCTGGTTCCTTGAGCATGCCAAGGATGAGGCCCATGTTTCCAGGCATTTCGTGGCTGTGTCCACCAATGCCGAGGCTGTACGCGCCTTTGGCATCGATACCGAGAACATGTTTGAGTTCTGGGACTGGGTGGGGGGGCGTTATTCACTGTGGTCGGCGATTGGCCTGTCCATCGCTGTGCACGTGGGGTTTGAGCATTTTGAGCAGCTGCTTAGTGGGGCGCACGCCATGGATCAGCATTTCCTCCATGCGCCGCTTGAGCAAAACATGCCGGTGATCCTGGCCATGCTTGGCATCTGGTATGCCAATTTCTTTGGCGCGGAGAGCTATGCCGTGCTGCCTTATGGCACCCGCCTGCGTTCCTTGCCGGCCTACTTGCAGCAGGCGGATATGGAAAGCAATGGCAAGTCTGTGGACCGTGACAGCCAGTGGGTGGACTACAATACCGGTCCCATCCTCTGGGGTGGGCATGGCACCAATGGCCAGCACGCCTTCTTTGAGCTGTTGCACCAGGGCACTCGGCTTGTGCCCTGCGACTTTATCGCCGCAGCCAACACCCACAACCCGGCAGGCCACCAACATGCGATCCTGCTTTCCCACATGCTTGCCCAGACTCGTGCGCTGATGCTCGGACGTACCTTGGCCGAGGTCGAACTGGAGATGCGTGAACAGGGCGTGGATGAGGCCACCATCCGCCGCCTTGCCCCACACAAGGTCATCCCTGGCAATAAACCAAGCAACGTCATCCTGATGCGCGATCACACCCCTTTCAGCCTGGGCATGTTGATTGCGCTCTATGAACACAAAATCTTCGTTCAAGGCATCGTCTGGCGGATCAACTCCTTCGACCAGTGGGGGGTGGAATTGGGCAAGCAGATGGCCAGCAGCATCCTGTCGCGCCTGTTGGCGGACGAGCCGGTGAGTGAATACGACAGCTCAACCAACAATTTAATCAGGGTAATCAAAGGCATGATGCATCCTTAATCATCCGGATTGTGAGGAGCACCAAGTGGGGGCGCTACAATGCGCCCCTTCATCTTGATGAGGCTCAAGCCGTGAAGCTTCTTGCCATCGATACCTCGACCGAGGCCTGTTCCGCCGCCCTGCTGATCGACGGCCAGGTGCTGGAAGAGTATGCACTTGCGCCCCGGCAGCATACCCAACTCATCCTGCCGATGGTCGAGCGCCTGCTGGCCACTGCAGGGGCAAGCCTGCGTCAATTGGATGGCATTGCCTTCGGGCGCGGGCCGGGGGCCTTCACTGGTTTGCGTGTCGCGGCTGGCGTGACCCAGGGGCTGGCCTTCGGCGCCGAGCTGCCGGTGGTGCCGGTTTCCAGTCTCGCCGCTCTGGCCCATGCGGCCTGGCGTCTGCATGGCGCGAAGCGCGTGTTGGCGGTGCTGGATGCCCGAATGCACGAGGTTTACTGGGGGGCTTGGCATGTGGATGGAATGGGGCAGACGCGTCCGGAGGGGGTGGAGCAGGTGATCCCACCCGCCGCGGCCCCGCTGCCATCGGGCACCGGCTGGTTCGCTGCCGGTCACGGCTGGCTCGCCTATGAGGCTATCCTCACCCCGCGTTTTGCAAGCATCGAGTCGGGACGTGATGGGCACCTCCTGCCGCGCGCGCACGATGTGGCTCTCATCGGGGCGTACCTTGCCCGTCATGGTGGCTTGTTGCCGGCAGAGGCGGCTCAGCCGGTTTATCTGCGCGATCGGGTGGCGGAAAAACCGAAGTCGGTCTGAAACGCAGGCCGTCGGCTTTTTGGCGCATGGCACATCCATGGGGGATGTGCGTTCCAGTCAAAGAAGCTTATGCTGACGCGCTCTCATGGGTCTTGGCACGAATCTCGCATGGTGTCGGTCAATACCCCGGACTACGGGGCTGCCAGGAGGTCTTCCCATGAGCCTGAATATGACATCCGCCCTTTTCCGCCGCCCCATGCCAGTGCGCGATTTGCGGTCTTACCGTAAGGCCATGGCCGGGGCACAGCTTGAACAGCGTCGGCAGCAGGCCATGTTCAGCCTGAGCCGCCAGCTAAGCAGCACCCTGGAACTGGAACCCCTGGTGCGCCTGTTCGCTGAACAGGTCCACAAGGTGATTCCCTTTGATGGTCTGCACCTTAAGGTAGGGAAGGAGGAGCTTGCCTTTTTGGGCGCTGGGCAAGGATCGGGCAGAGAGCCTGATGGACCGCATCCTAATGGCTAATGGGCAGCGCCGGTGGCAAGAAGCTGGAATCGCTGAAGCGAATGGAGGCGCGATCGATTCAATCTCTCCATAGGTCTTGATCGAACTGCGCGGCAACGAGGCTAACGTGCATTTCAGTGCGGCCCACGCGCTGACCCGCGAGGCCATCGAGGCGGCGCTGCCGCGGCTGCGTGAAATGCTGGCTGACCAGGGGTTCACTCAGGTCAACGTGAACGTCGGCCAGCCGCAGGGCCAGAATGCGCAGGGCTTCAGCGGCCAGGGGGGGAGCGGCAGCAGTTCATGGAGCACAAGAAATAACGCTGAGGTTGGAGCCGAGGCCCCAGCCAGAAGCAGCGAATACCCAGTGAGGTCTGGCGGCATCGACCTGTTTGCCTGAACCACCGCCGTCTCGCGCCCTATAGGAGTCCCACCCCAAGCCGATGCTCTCGCACCGGAAGTATTCCTACACCCGCTGGGCCTCCGGCATGGGGGAGGCGTCCTCCGCACGGGCGCTGCCTTCCTGGATGAAGCGGTGCAGCGTGGCATCGTGGGCAAGGATCAGCGGTACGAGGGCCGGATCATTGGTGGTCAGCTCCGCGCATATTCCATCCTCCCGCTCGGAGAGCGCCACTTGGATCTTCTCGCGCTGCTCGAACAGCTTGGCGAACAGTGGGTCCCAGGAGCGGATCGCCCGGCCCTTGGCGAAGCGTGCCTTCATATCCGCGGCATGACGGCGCAGGATCAGGGCCAGGGCGGGATCATCGCTCATGGTGCACGCCCGGATGCCGTTCGGTAGCTGTTCCGTGACTCGACGCAGTGACTTGTGCCCGGCAAACAGGGCCTGGATGTCGGCCTGATGGGCCTGGTGCTCCGGGTCGCTGCCGCCACGGCCATAGCGGTAGATTTTTTCTTGGCTTTCGCTCATCGGATCCTGTCCACGATCAGTCGCGTACCGCTCAGCCGATCCTGCAGGGCTCGCCGCTTGGGGTCAAGGAGCATGGCAAGGACGCCTAGTCCACCGAGGCCCCAGCTTGGCAGCGCCCAAAAGGCGCGAACCAACATGGCGTGTACGCTCGGTGTCCGGCCCGCCTCATCCACCAGTCGCACCCGCCAGGCGCGCATACCGAGGGTCTGTCCGCCTTTGCGCCAGAAGCCCAGGTAGAAGCCAAGGGCGGAGAGCCCGAGTAAGGCTTGGTAAGCCCAGTGCCAGGGGCCTTGTTCGGGCAGGGCCTCTCCCCCGGTGAGGGGGAGTAGCAATGCGGTCAGCACGAACCACAGGGCGAGGATCAGTAGCCAATCGTAGAACAGCGCGCCAAGGCGGCGGATGAGGCCGGCGGGCTGGCTGGTCATCGTATCAGGCCCTGCTCGAGCTCGGTAAGCAGGCGCTCAATGAACCCGAATCGCTTGTCGGCATCCTCTAGCGGTGCGGTGAACCGCAGGGCATCCTGCCCGCCAAGTTGATAGGTCTTGGGCTCCCTCTGCATCAGATGGACGATGGTCATGGGATCGATCGGCGGTTGGGGGTCGAACAGAATGCGGCCACCGTTTGGTGCGGCTTCGAGCTTGCGGATGCCGAGTTTTTGCGCGCGGATGCGAAGCAAAGCCTGACGCAGGAGATTCTGCGTGGCGGGTGGCAAAAGGCCAAAGCGGTCGATCAGCTCGACGCGCATCTCGTTCAGTTCTTGCTCTGTGGTGAGGCTTGCGATGCGCTTGTAGAGGATCAGACGGGCGTGCACATCCGCCACGTAGTCCTCCGGCAACAGGGCGGGCAGGCGCAGGTCTACCTCCACGCCGTGGCGCAAGGGCTGCATCAGCTCGGGTTGCTTGCCGGACTTAAGGGCCCGGACCGCACGGTCCAACAGTTCCATGTAGAGGGTAAAGCCAACCTCGTTCATCTGCCCGCTCTGTGCCTCGCCCAGAAGCTCCCCGGCGCCGCGGATCTCAAGATCATGTGTGGCGAGGGTGAAGCCCACACCCAGATCCTCCAGCTTTTCGATCGCCTCCAGCCGCTTGACGGCGTCCGGCGTCATCGCCCCCTTGGGCGGAGTGATGAGGTAGCAGTAGGCGCGGTGGTGGGAACGGCCAACTCGGCCACGAAGCTGGTGCAATTGTGCAAGCCCCAGCTTGTCGGCACGGTTAATGAGGATGGTGTTGGCGCTGGGGATATCAATGCCGGATTCGATGATGGTGGTCGAGACCAGGACGTTAAAACGATGGTGGTAAAAGTCGGCCATGACTTGCTCAAGCTCCTTTTCCGGCATCTGCCCGTGGGCGTAACGGATGCGTGCCTCGGGGATCAGCTCGGAGAGCTCGCGGGTCATGCGCTCGATGGAATCGACCTCGTTGTGCAGGAAGTACACCTGCCCGCCGCGTTTAAGCTCGCGCAGGATGGCCTCACGGATCAGCCCGGTGTCCCATGGCGTCAGCAGGGTCTTCACCGCCAGGCGCTCCTTGGGCGGGGTGGCGATAATGGACAGCTCACGCAGGCCGGAGAGCGCCATGTTGAGGGTGCGCGGGATGGGGGTGGCGGTCATGGTCAACAGGTCCACCTCGGCGCGCAGGTTCTTGAGCTGCTCCTTGTGGCGCACGCCAAAGCGCTGTTCCTCATCGATGATGACCAAGCCCAGGTTCTTAAAGCGCACCTCGGGCGAGATGAGCTTGTGGGTGCCGATGATGATGTCGATCTTGCCTGCGGCCAAATCCTCCAGCACCTGTCTGGTTTCCTTGCCGGCGGTGAAGCGGGAGAGGCCCTCGATGCGCACAGCGAAGTCGGCGAAGCGGTCGCGGAAATTGCGTAGGTGCTGCTGGGCAAGCAGGGTGGTGGGGGCGAGCACTGCGACCTGACGGCCATCCTGCACAGCCACGAACGCCGCGCGCATGGCGACCTCGGTCTTGCCGAAGCCCACGTCGCCGCACACCACACGGTCCATCGGCTTGCCGGAGGTCATGTCCTCGATCACCGCATTGATGGCGGCGAGCTGGTCGGGGGTCTCCTCGAACGGGAAGCCCTCGGCGAAGCGGGCATAGGCCTCGGGGTCGAGCTGGAAGGCATGGCCCTTGCGCGCGGCGCGGCGGGCATACAGGTCAAGAAGCTCCGCGGCGACATCGCGGGTTTGCTCCATCGCCTTTTTCTTGGCCTTGTCCCAGGCGTCCGAGCCGAGTTTGTGCAGCGGCGCGTGTTCGGGACTGGCACCGGTGTAGCGGCTGATCAGGTGCAGGTTGGTGACCGGGACGTAGATGCGATCCCCCCCGGCGTATTCGAGGGTGAGGAATTCCTGCTTAAGTCCGCCGACCTCCAGCACGGTCAGGCCACGGTAGCGGCCTACACCATGGTCCTCGTGGACCACGGGCGCGCCTTCAGCCAGTTCGGTGAGGTTGTGGATGATGCTCTCGGCATCGCGCGTGCGTTTGACCCGCTTGCCCCGCTGGGCCACGCGCTCGGCGAAGAGTTGGGCTTCGGTGACGATGGCTAGGGGCGAGCCTGCCCCCTCCGGCATCCCTGCTGGAAGTCCCTGCGAGGTGCGGGCGCCGTGGGCTCTGCTTAAGAGCGAGGGGAGATACAACCCCTCCTCCAATGGCGCAACGGTCATCAGAAGGCGCTTGTCGCTCGCGAGAAAGGCGGACCAACTTTCCACCGTCTCGAAGTGTAGCCCGTGACGGCGTAACAGATCCCCGAGGGCCTCGCGCCGACCGGGGGACTCGGCGGTGACTAGCAGCCGACCCTGGAGGTTTGAGATGAACTTGCGCAAAGCTTGGGCTGGATCGTCGGCGTGTGCCTGCCAGCCGAGTTCCGGAAGGGGTTTGGCTTGGAAGCTTGTGGCCTGCGGGAAGGCAGGGTCGTCCTCAGCGAGGATGCGCACCTGCAGGCGCTCGTGCAGCAGGGTGCCGAGCTGGTCTAGGGAGATGAACAGCATCTCCGGCGGCAACAGGGGACGTTCGCGGTCGTGGCGGCGTTGCTCGTAACGCTCCTGTGCTTCGCGCCAGAAGTCGTGCGCGGCCGCTTCAAGGCCCGGCAGGCTCAGGCAGATCGTCTTGGCGGGTAAGTAATCGAACAGGGTGGCCAAGCCATCAAAGAACAGCGGTAGATAGTATTCGATACCGGGAAAGGGTAGGCCCTGCTGCAGTTGGCGAAGGAGGTCGCGCCCGGAGGTGTCGAAATAGTGTCCCCAGGCCTTGCGTGCCTGTTGAATGCTGTCCTTATCTAGCGGGTACTCCCGCGCGGGCAGCAGATTCAGCACCTCGATGGTCTCGATGCTGCGCTGGGTCTCCGGGTCGAACAGGCGCAGTGATTCGATTTCATCGTCGAACAAGTCCACCCGCACCGGCAGATCCTGGCCGCTGGGGAACAGGTCGAGGATGGCGCCGCGCACGGCGAACTCGCCATGCTCCATCACCTGAGCCACCAAGCGGTAGCCGGCATCGTTCAGGCGGTGGCGAAAGGCCTCGACGTCCAGCCGCTGACCGCGGGCGAGTCGGATGGTACGACCGCGCACGTAGTTCGTCGGCGGCAGACGCGTCAGCAGATTGGGGACGGAGACAACCACCACGCCGCGCTTAAGATCAGGCAGGCGGTCCAGCGTCGCGAGCCTTTGTGCGACCAGATCATGATGCGGGGAAAACAGGTCGTAAGGCAGGGTCTCGGTGTCTGGAAACACCATGACTGGCACCTCCGCCTGATCGAGGAAGAAGCCCAGTTCGGTCTCCAACCGGTAGGCGTCCTGCATGCTGGGGGTAATCAGCAGCAGTGGGCCCTCATGCCGCCTAGCCGTTTCCGCCAGCAGGAAGGCGAGGGCCGCGCCCGGTGGACGCCGCCAATAAAGCGGGTCGCGCGGGCGTAGGGGCAGGGGGGCGGTGATGAGAGGGTGAGCGGATGTCTTCATGCGCGTATTGTCCCACGAACGAGGATGGCCTTGAATGCCGACGAAAGGGGCTGGTTGACGAGCTGGAGGCGAAGGGACAGGTGCTTTAAGAG
>JARJMX020000120.1 GCA_029335925.2 Gammaproteobacteria bacterium | reverse complement strand
CAGACGGCAGCATGGGGCGGCTCCTCGCGCAGGTTGGACTCCATGAGTTGATCATGGACGAAACTCGCGAGGCTGGGAATGGGCCCCTGCGCGTAGGGGATGGCCAAGCGCTCTAAGGACTCGGCGAGCTCCCCGGTGCGCGAGCCCACGGCCACGATCGGCCAGCCCCCTTGGGCCAGCAGCGGCAGCTGGGTGCCGCGCACGGCGGCAGGAAGCGGCTCATCGAGGATCAGAACAATGCGCGATGGCGCAAACCCGCGGGCCAGCTCCAGAATCACTGCGGCATTGAGCCCGGGCGGGGGCAGGTGCACGGTGTGATGCTCAAGGGCCAGGGCATGCGCCAGGCGCAGGTTTGTGAGCCCACCGCGCTCAGGCGGCAGGCTGACCAGCAACAATCGTGGGCCACCCGCTGGGAACATGGGCCGCAGCGCGCGCAACCGCTGCTGAAGCATGAGCATCAGCCGGGCCTTGAGGATGGCATATTGGGCCTGGGCGCTGAGACTCTCGATCTGCTGATGGGCGAGTTCGTCGAGCAGCGGGAGCAGCACATGCAGGAGCAGCGCATCGGGCTGGGTGAAGCCCAAGCCTTCGGCATCGAGCCGATCGAGGGCGGACTCATCCAGCCGGGCCAAGGCGGCGCGGTAGTCGCTCATGAAGCTTGGTGGGGTGCTTGGTGTGCCCCCGCTGCTGGTGCTGGCCAGTAAGCGCGCCACCTGACCAATCCCCATGCCCTGATCCAGAAACCCCAAGATGCGGCGGATAGTGTGAATGTCCTCCGCGCTGTACAGCCGGTGCCCCTTGACAGTGCGCATGGGCTGAATCAGACCGTAGCGGCGTTCCCAGGCACGCAGGGTGATGGGATTGACTCCAGTCAGCTGGGCGACGGTGCGGATCGGAAAGAAGCCTTCAGGTTCGGGGGGTGAGGTGCTCACTGAGGGTGCCCACAATCGATTCAAATCTTGTACAAATATAACGGAATCTTTCGGGCTTGTGAGGCTTATTTCCCGCTGCGTCCGGCTTATATGCCATGCATATTGTGTGCAATTATTGTACAACAATATGCTAGCCTACACTTGAACTCTTGGCTTGGCTTGCGAGGTTGCCATGTACATCGATCACGACACCCCTTCCACCGCCTGTTTCCCCGTCAGCACACCGTCGAATGAGACCGACGGCATGGCCGAGGCTTATGCCCGCATCATCAGTGGCGTGGGAGAAGATCTCAGCCGCCCTGGCCTGCTTAAGACCCCTAAGCGTGCGGCGGATGCCTTCCGTTACCTGTGTTCCGGCTACACCCAGTCACTGGAGAAGATCGTCAATGGGGCGCTGTTCCCCTCGGACAACGACGAGATGGTGATCGTGCGCGATATTGAGCTCTACAGCCTGTGTGAGCATCACCTCTTGCCCATCATCGGCAAGGCCAATGTGGCCTACCTGCCGAACGGAAAGGTGCTGGGACTCTCCAAGCTAGCGCGGATCGTGGATATGTTTGCCCGCCGACTGCAGATCCAGGAGCAGCTGACTCGCCAGATTGCTGAGGCGATCCTTCATGTGACCGGGGCGCGTGGGGTGGCGGTACACATCGAAGCGGCGCACATGTGCATGGTCATGCGTGGGGTGGAAAAGCAGCACGCCATGACCACCACATCGGTCATGCTTGGCGCCTTTCGCGACAACCCGTCCACGCGCCAAGAGTTTTTGCAGCTGATCAAGGGTTAAGACCGTGCACCTAGGCGATGCCATCATCCGTATTAAGAACCTGCGCTTGAGGGCTTACATCGGCTTCAACCCTGAAGAGCAGGCGAAAAAACAGGACGTGGTGATCAATATCACCATCCGCTACGACGCGGCACGCGCAGCGGAGAAAGACGCGGTGGGCGAAGCGCTCGACTATAAGACCGTCACCAAACAGGTGATTGCCCAGATCGAGGATCAGCACTTCCTACTGCTGGAGAAGATGGTTCACGCCATCCTCACCACAACCATGCAACATCCGGCGGTCAAGGCTGCCATGGTCGAGGTGGACAAGCCACATGCGCTGCGTTTTGCCGACTCGGTGTCCTTGACCTTGTCTGCTGAGCGCGAAGGAGATGGGCGATAAGATCGTTGGCCATCGGCATGGCCCTGCTGTTTCTGAGTCGGTGATGTTCGCGCGCTTCATCGGCATTGATTACTCTGGGGCCAAGGGACCTCAGGATCCGGTGCCCGGCATCAAGGTGTTCGAGGCGATGCAGGAAGGCCCGCCCCGCGAGGTCAAAGCGCTGCGCGGGCGCCACTGGAGCCGTGCCATGCTGGCCGAGTGGCTGGCCTCGACCTTGAGCGATAGCCCGCCGACCTTGGTGGGTCTGGATCATGGTTTTGCCTTTCCTAAGCTTTACTACCTGCGCCATCGGCTGCACGACTGGCCGCAGTTTCTGCGCCATTTTGCTCATGCGATGCCCACCCATCAGCTCTCGATCGAGGAGCTCAGGCATCAGCATCGCCTGTTGAGTGAGTCCGCGGGGCTCTTGCGCCTGTGCGAGGCGTGGACCGCGGGTGCTAAGAGCGTGTTCCAGTTCGACATGCAGGGCAGCGTGGCCAAGTCCACTTATGCTGGACTGCCGTGGTTGGCCTTGTTGCGAGAAAGGCTTGGAAAGCGAGCCTTCTTCTGGCCCTTTGATGGCTGGACTCCGCCCGATAGGGGAGTGCATGTGTTCTGCGAGGTTTATCCGGCCCTCTACAAGCGCCGCTATCGCAAATTGGGGCTGGGGCCGGATGCCTTTGATGCTTGGGTCATTGTCCAGTGGATGAAAGAGATGCAAGGGCGCGAAGCCTTGATAGGGTATTTCCAGCCCCCGCTGACGGACGAAGAAAGGGCCCAGGCGCAATTGGAGGGTTGGATTCTCGGCGTGCGCTGAGTCTGCCGCGCCGCAAGGTCTACGGCGATCGCCATGATTGGCTAGCCTGAATCAGTGGGCTGTATTGCCCTCACATCCACTGCGCAAAAGAGCCACGGCCATGTTTACGATCGGACGCGAATACCTTGGGTGCAAGCGCTGCCAAAAGGTCCTGGGGCCGGATTTGGCCTACTTTCTCCACGGCCTTGCAGCCGATCGTGGATGGCACGCTGAATATCGAGCTTTGCGCACGACCTTTACGATCTGAACCGCTTATGCCAGTGATCACACCATGCTAGAAAACGCCATCTTGCTCACCGGCGCTGGCCAACGCCTGGGGTATTACCACGCCGAACGCATCCTCGAGCGTGGCTGGCCCTTGATCGCCACCTTCCGCACCCTCCGCCCCAGCATTGAACAGCTGGCCACCCGCGGTGCCGTGATCATCCAGGCCGATTTGTCCACCCCCGAAGGCATTGAGCACTTGCTTGACAAGGTCAAGGCCAAAGCTTCAAGCCTGCGCGCCATCATCCACAATGCCTCGTTCTGGCCCACCGATGTTGAGCTGGCCCTTGATCCTTCCGGCTTTGAGGCCCTGATGAACCTGCATGTCCGTGCCCCCTGGCGGCTCAACGACGCCCTAACGCCCCTTTTGCAGGCCACGACAGCCCGGTTTGCCGACATCATCCATATTACCGATACCACCATCGCCAAGGGCAGCGCTCGGCGTGCCGCTTACATCGCCAGCAAGGCGGCGCTTGACAGCCTCACCCGCTCCTTTGCCGCGCGTCTGGCCCCCAAGGTTAAGGTCAACAGCCTCGCCCCCGGCCTGATCCTTTTCAACGAAGGGGATGATGAAGCCTACAAACAGGATCGCTTAAGCCGCTCGGCCCTCGGCTACGAGCCCGGGCCAGCGGTGGTCTGGCAGGCCATTGAGTTCTTTTTGGACAACGGCTTTATCACCGGTCAGAGCCTGGCTGTGGACGGCGGGAGGAATGTTAGATGAGCACCGCGATCTGGTGGATCCGCCGCGATCTGCGCCTTAGCGACAACCCGGCCCTGACCGCCGCTGCCCGGCATGGGCGCGTACTGGCTGTGTATCTGCACACCCCCGCAGAAGATGGCCACGCCGCCCTGGGTGCCGCGGCCCGCTGGTGGCTGCATCACAGCCTCGAAAACCTTGGGGCGCGTCTTGCCAAGCACGGGGTGCCGCTCATCGTCCGCCAGGGCCCGGCCGCCCTGCCGCTTCTGCAAGAGCTTATCGCCGAGCATAAGGTCAGCGCTGTGTACTGGAACCGCCAGTACGCCCCGAGTCTTCGCGCGCGGGATGAGGCGGTCAAGGCCGCCCTCAAGCATATGGGGCTAGAGGTGGCCAGCTTCAATGGCAGTCTGCTGTTCGAGCCTTGGAGCGTGTTGCGCGACGGGGTGCACCCCTACAAGGTTTTCACCCCCTTCTGGAAGGCTTGTGTCAAACAGGGCCTCGACCAGCCGGTGCTTCCCGAACCTGTGCTGGCAGGAGAAGGAGAGAGTGGGCTCAATCCGCAGACGCTGGCAAGCCTTGAGCTTTTGCCCACCAAGCCCGACTGGGCCGGTGGCCTGCGCGCCACCTGGCAGCCGGGCGAGCCTGGCGCCTGGTTGCGGCTGACCACCTTCATCGAGCGTGCGCTTGCAACCTACAAGGACGACCGCAACCGCCCGGACCTGCCCGGCACCTCCATGCTCTCCCCGCATCTGGCCTTTGGCGAGATCAGCCCGCGCCAGATCGTTCGCGCTGTGCTTGAGGCCTGTCAGGGGCGTTTGGACCGACACAGCGAACACTTCTTTAGCGAGCTTGGCTGGCGCGAGTTCAGTTACCATCTGCTCTATCACTTCCCCCACACCGTGGACCGCCCGCTCGATCCGCGCTGGGAAGCCTTTCCCTGGCCTGAGACGGATGTGCAGAAACTCACCGCCTGGCAGCGTGGCCAAACCGGCATCCCCCTGGTCGATGCAGGCATGCGGGAACTCTGGCATACCGGCTGGATGCACAACCGGGTGCGCATGAACGCCGCCTCGCTTCTGGTCAAAAACATGCTCATCCCCTGGTGGCTTGGCGAGCGCTGGTTCTGGGACACTCTAGTGGATGCCGACCTCGCCAATAACATCCAGGGCTGGCAATGGACCGCCGGCTGTGGGGCCGACGCCGCCCCCTACTTTCGCATCTTCAATCCGGTGCTCCAGGGCGAGCGCTTCGACCCCCTTGGCGACTACATCCGCCGCTGGGTGCCGGAGCTTGCTCGCCTGCCTCAAACGTGGATCCACCAACCCTGGGACGCCCCGGCCGAGGTCCGCGCCAAGGCCGGAGTCACCTTGGGTGTGCACTACCCCTGGCCGGTGGTGGACTTGGCCCAAAGCCGCGCCAAGGCTTTGCGCCTGTACGAGGCGATCAAAGGGAAGCGGGAGGAGGGTGAATGAAGGGCGCCTGCGGGAGAGGAGCCTGGGGTGAGGATAAGGGGGCAAGTGTTTGGCCCTCATTGCCAGAATCATCCCTTGGCTCCCTCCCATTCGACGGGGGGAGGGACTAGGCCCTCAATAATCAAGGAGACAGCTCAATGAACATTGTCCTCTTTGGCGGCAGCGGCTTTGTCGGCCGTGCCTTGATCGCCAAGCTCCTGGAGCGGGGGCATACCGTCAGTGTGGTCAGTCGCAGCGGCCGCGCCCTGCCCGGCGTACGGGTGATCGAGGGCCCCCCCTTCGCCGAGCCAACCCGAGCCCGCGCCCTTGCCGGGCAAAACGTCGCGGTCAATCTCATTGGCATCCTTCATGGCAGCCCTGAGCACTTTCGTCAAGTGCATGTCGATCTTGCCGAGGCCATCGCCGAAAGCTGCCTGATGCTCGGCGTACCACGTCTTGTGCACATGAGCGCCCTGCATGCCAACCCCCATGGCCCGAGCCACTACCTGCGCAGCAAAGGCGAGGGCGAGGCAGGCGTACACGCCTTGGGTGCCAAGGGCTTGGAGGTCATCAGCCTGCGCCCTTCGGTCATCTTCGGCGCCGAGGACAGCTTCCTCAACCGCTTTGCCCGCTTGCTGCGCCTGGCACCTGGCGTGATGTTCCTGCCCGGCGCCCAGGCCCGCTTTGCTCCGGTCTATGTCGGCGATGTGGCTGAGGTCTTTGTGCAGGCGATTGAAGGCCAGCTTCCTGCGGGCACGCGCCTGGACCTCTGTGGACCGAGGGACTATGCGCTGATCGAGCTGGTGCGTCTTGTGGCCGAATGGAGCGGGCACAAGCGCTTGATCCTGCCCATGCCGGATGCCCTGGCTCAGCTCATGGCCTTGGGGTTTGAGCTGTTGCCCAACCCGCCGCTGACACGCGACAACCTCGCCTCCATGCGCATCGATAGCCTCTGTGCAGCGGATGGCCCACGGCAACCCACGGCCCTGGAGGAGGTGGCTCCAGCCTACCTGGGGGGCAACAAGACGTAAGGGGAAAACTGGTGCCCCCGACACGATTCGAACGTGTGACCTTCCCCTTAGGAGGGGGACGCTCTATCCATCTGAGCTACGAGGGCCGCGGTTGGCATTTTAGCACGACATCGTGGTCGGTCGGGGCCAGGCTTTCCTGCTATGATGCCTCCCATGATGCGCCAGACCACGCCTACCGTTCCTGCCCCGCCTCTGCGCAGCTTTGCTGCGTTGATGGAGCTGTATGAGATGAATTTTATGCTCATGCGTCGGCTCATACCGGACATGGCGCGGGCCCAGGGCACCTATGTGGCTACGCAGGGGGAAGGGCTGCCCTTGCACGTCGAGGTCCTGGAGCGGGGGCGCTTTACGACCATGCTGCGCCTGTATTATCTGCTCCCTGCTGAGGGGGGACAGCCTGTGCGCGCTCCCGATCTGGAAGTGCGGGTTTACCACGATGCCCGCGTGGCGGAGGCCGTAGCTGGTCGTTTGCGTGGGCGGGATTGTGGTGCGCTGGGGGCAATGCGCTGTCTGAATGTGCGTTGGCGCCTTAACCGCTTTCTCTACAAATGGTTACGCTACCTCCTCCACCGGCGACCACGCATTGCTCTCGCTGAGGATGGAACTTTCCAAGGTAATTCTTGACTAATTTGCTAGGGAAGATTACTTTCCTGAGTGAAACAATCAAGAATTATGGAGGCGCGCCCATGAGAGTCTCGACCAAAGCCCGTCACGCCATCACCGCGATGATGCACCTTGCCGCCCATTATGGCCGCGGTCCTGTGACCTTGTCCGATATCGCCCAGACGCAGGGCATGTCCCTGTCCTATCTGGAGCAGCTGTTCTCGCGGCTGCGCAAGCACGGCCTGGTGAACGGCGTGCGCGGCCCAGGTGGCGGCTACTGTCTGGCCGCCAGTCCCGACGAGATCAGCATTGCGCAGGTGATGGATGCGGTGGAAGATCGCACCCCCGCCGAGCGTGAGCGTTTCTTTGCCGCCTACCGTCCGGGTTCGCGCAGCGAGGCACACGACATGTGGCACGACTTCAGCAAGCGCCTGTACGATTTCCTGGCCCACATGAGGTTGAGCGATTTTGCGCGCGCCCAGCAGGTGCCCGCCACGGCCCGTCGCGCGACCCGCACTGGCGTCGAGTTGCATGCGCTGCGCTGATAAGATAAGTCGTTGAATTAGGGAATGTTATGATGACCCTGAAACTGCCGATCTACCTGGATTACAGCGCCACCACCCCGGTGGATGAGCGCGTCGCCGAGAAAATGTGCGACTACCTGACCCGCGAGGGGGTATTCGGCAATCCGGCCTCGCGTTCCCACAGCTTCGGCTGGAAGGCCGAGAAGGCGGTGGAGGAGGCGCGCGAGCAGGTCGCCGCACTGGTCGGGGCCGATCCGAAGGAGATCGTGTGGACATCCGGGGCCACCGAGTCCAATAACCTCGCGATCAAGGGCGCGGCCCAGTTCTACAAGAAGAAGGGCCGCCACATCGTCACGATCAGTACCGAGCATAAGGCGGTACTCGACACCTGTCGAGCACTGGAGCGCGAGGGCTATGAGGTGACTTACCTTGATCCGGAGCCGAATGGCCTGGTCGATGCGGACAAGTTCGCTGCCGCCTTGCGCGAGGACACCGTGCTGGCCTCGGTCATGTTCGTCAACAACGAGATCGGCGTGATCCAGGACATCGAAAAGCTGGGCGCCATCTGCCGTGCTAAGGGGGTGATCTTCCACGTTGATGCCGCGCAGGCGACCGGCAAGGTGGCGATTAACCTGGAAAATCTGCCGGTCGACCTGATGAGCTTCTCCGCCCACAAGACGTACGGTCCGAAGGGCATCGGTGCGCTGTACGTGCGACGCAAGCCGCGCGTCCGCATCGAGGCGCAGATGCACGGCGGCGGGCACGAGCGCGGCATGCGCTCCGGCACCCGGGCGGTGCACCAGATCGTCGGCATGGGCGAGGCCTGCCGCATCGCGGGGCAGGAGATGGCGACCGAGAACGAGCGCATCCGTATGTTGCGTGACCGACTGTGGAACGGTATTAAGGATATCGAAGAGGTCTACGTCAACGGTGACCTCATGCACCGCGTGCCGCACAACCTCAATGTCAGCTTCAACTTCATCGAGGGCGAGTCGCTGATCATGGCGCTCAAGGATATTGCCGTCTCCTCCGGCTCCGCCTGCACCTCCGCGAGCCTGGAACCGAGCTATGTGCTGCGCGCCTTAGGCCGCAGCGATGAGCTCGCGCACAGCTCCATCCGCTTCTCCATTGGTCGCTATACCACCACCGAGGAGATCGACTACACCATCGACCTCATTCACAAGGCGGTCGACAAGCTGCGCGACCTCTCCCCGCTGTGGGAGATGTACAAGGACGGGATTGACCTCTCCAAGGTTGAATGGGTCCATCACTGATTACGGGAGATGCATACCATGGCATACACCGACAAAGTCATCGATCACTACGAAAATCCGCGCAACGTCGGCAGTCTGGACAAGAATGATCCGAACGTCGGCACCGGCATGGTCGGTGCGCCCGCTTGCGGCGATGTGATGCGTCTGCAGATCAAGGTCAATGAGCAGGGCATCATCGAGGACGCCAAGTTTAAGACCTACGGCTGCGGCTCGGCGATCGCCTCCAGCTCCCTGGTCACCGAGATGGTGAAAGGCAAGACCTTGGAGGAAGCGAAGCAGATCCGCAACAAGGACATCGCCAAGGCGCTGGAGCTGCCGCCGGTGAAGATCCATTGCTCGGTGCTGGCGGAGGATGCCATCGCCGCTGCGATTGCGGACTACCAGAGCAAGCGCCAGCAGCGGGGTTGATCGGTCGCCGCGGCAATCCGACAGCCCTGACCAGGCCCCGGCCTGACCGGTGCCTGGTCATTTCCGCCCCCCGTCTGTGGCCCTGATGTCTCGTTCTGCACTGCGCAGCGCCCGTTTCACAGCCGCCTGCGAGAGCCCGTACTGGGCATGGCGCAAGTGCAGGTAGCCTTCTATGACTCCGTAGATGGACTCCCCCAGCTCAGCGTGCTCGCTCGCGATCAGCCTGCAGAAGTCTCG
>JARJMX020000115.1 GCA_029335925.2 Gammaproteobacteria bacterium | reverse complement strand
TCGATACCCCGGGGCTGCACAAGAGCACGGGGCGTGCCCTAAGCCGTGTGCTTAACCGTACAGCCCAAGGCATCCTTGAGGGCGTGGACGTGGTGGTGTTCCTGATCGAGGCCATGCGCTGGACCGATGAAGACGCCGAGGTGCTTGAACGCCTGCATCAAGTGAAGGTGGCGGTGATCCTTGCCATCAACAAGGTCGATCGACAGGCCGACAAGACCGCGCTGTTGCCCTTCCTGCAACAAATGGCGGCACGTTTCGACTTTGCCGAGATCATCCCCATCTCCGCGCGCAAGGGCAGCAACCTCGTCCAGCTGGAGCGGGCCGTCGCCGAACGGCTGCCCGAAGGGCCTGCGGTGTATGACGAAGATACCCTGACCACTGCGAGCGCCCGCTTCATCGCCGCCGAGTTCGTGCGCGAGCAGATCACCCGCCTGACGCATGCCGAGGTCCCCTATGGAGTCACGGTCGAGATCGAGAATTACACCGTCGAGCCGGGGCTGACGCGCATCGATGCCCTGATTTGGGTCGAGCGGGAAGGGCAGAAGGCCATCCTGATCGGCAAGAATGGCGAGATGCTCAAGGAGATCGGCCGCCGCGCCCGCATCAACCTCGAGAATCTGCTTGGCACCAAGGTCTTTCTACGCCTGTGGGTCAAAGTCAAGGGCGGCTGGTCGGATGACGAGCGTGCTCTGCGCGCGCTGGGTTACGGCGAGTCCTGATCCCTGCCCGCCTTGAAAGGGGGAGTGTGGCCGGTGGATACATGGGGTGAACGGGGCTACATCCTGCATGCCCGGCCCTGGCGCGACACCAGCCTGCTGCTCGAGGTGTTCCTGCGCGAGGGGGGGCGGCGTGGCGTGATAGCCCGGGGTGCGCGGGGCAACAGCCGCCTGCGTGCCCGTTTGCAACCCTTCCGCCTCCTGTGGCTGGATCTGCGTGGGCGGGGCGAACTGGCTCAGCTGCGAGCCGCCGAGGAACTGGTGAGCCAGCCCCGGCTGGTGGGCGGACGAGTCTTGGCTTGCGGTTATTACCTGAATGAGCTTTTAATGCGGTTGCTGCCGCGTGACGCCCCCCATCCCGAGCTGTTTGACCGCTACACCGAGGCGCTCGGGGCCTTGGGTAGTGGTGCGTCTGAGGCCCCTATCCTGCGCCTGTTCGAGAAGCAGCTGCTCGAAGCATTGGGCTGGGCCCCAGCCTGGGACTGCTGTGCTGATGGCACGCCGGTGGAGGCGGAGAGGATGTATCATGTCTGCCCCGAGTCCGGGGTGTGCCGGGCGGAGGACGGTCCTGCCACGGTACGCGGCGCCAGTCTGTTGCATCTGGCCGCAGGGCGCTGTGACGACCCTGCCACGGCGCGTGAGATCCGCCTGATCCTGCACGGTCTGCTGGCCCCGCACCTCGGTCCTAGGCCCTTGCGCTCGCGCGAGCTTCTGGCAGTGGCCCTGGGGGTAGGGCGAACTTTACCCCATCCATCAGCTGAAGGAAGCCATCACCGTGAACCATCCGAATGACATCCTGCTTGGGCTGAACATCGACCACGTCGCTACCCTGCGCCAGGCGCGCGGGGAGAGCTATCCTGAGCCGGTCCATGCCGCCCTGCTGGCCGAGCAGTCCGGTGCCGATTCCATCACCCTGCACCTGAGGGAGGATCGTCGTCACATCCAGGATCGCGATGTCGAGATCCTGCGCGGCATGCTGCAGACCCGCATGAACCTGGAGATGGCGGTGACTGAGGAGATGCTCGTCATTGCCGAACGCCTGAAGCCACAGGATTGCTGCCTGGTGCCGGAGCGGCGCGAGGAGCTGACCACCGAGGGGGGACTCGACGTGCTGGGTCAGGAGGCGCGTATCAAGGAGGCCTGCGCTCGTCTGGCCGAGGCTGGGGTTCGGGTATCACTGTTTATTGATGCTGATCTTGCCCAGGTGGAGGCCGCCGTGCGGGTGGGCGCGCCGGTGATCGAGATCCACACCGGTCATTATGCCAATGCTCATGGCCTAGCCCGCCAGCGCGAGCTCGAGCGCATCGAGCGTGCCGCGGTCCATGCGGCGGAACTCGGCCTGCAAGTCCATGCTGGTCACGGCCTGCACTACCACAATGTACAGCCGATCGCCGCCCTTCCGGTGATACGCGAGCTCAACATCGGTCACGCCATCATCGCACGCGCTATCTTCGTCGGTCTGCCGGAGGCGGTGCGCGAGATGAAGCGGCTGATGGTCGAGGCGCGGCTGATGCGCCGTTGAGGGCGGCATGATCTACGGCATCGGCACCGACATCGTCGCCATTGCCCGTATGAGCCGCCTGTGGGGGCGCTATGGCGAGGCACTCGCGGCACGTCTGCTCGCGGAGGATGAGCACGCCTGTCTGGCTAGTCAGGCTGACCCGGCCCGTTTCTTAGCCAAGCGCTTTGCCGCCAAGGAGGCGGCGGCCAAGGCCTTGGGCACCGGTTTCCGGGATGGCTTGGGGTTTAAGCACATTGCCGTGGATCACGACCCCTTGGGCAAGCCTCTGCTGCGCTTGCATGGCCCTGCGGCATTGCTCGCTGAGCGCCTTGGCGTCCGCGGCTGCCATCTTTCCCTGAGCGACGAGACCGACTATGCGGTCGCCTTCGTCATCATGACGCGTTGAGGATCACCGCATGCATCCCATTACACTGCCCGCCCTGTCCGGTGCCATTGGCCACACCCCCCTGGTGCGCCTGCAGCATCTGACCGCGGGCCAAAACAACCTCATCCTCGCCAAGCTCGAGGGCCACAACCCGGCCGGCTCGGTGAAGGACCGGCCGGCACTATCGATGATCGAGCACGCCGAGCGACGCGGTGAGATCAAACCCGGTGATACCTTGATCGAGGCCACCAGCGGCAACACCGGCATCGCATTGGCCATGGCCGCCGCCATCAAGGGGTATCGTATGGTCCTGATCATGCCGGAGAACCTGAGCATCGAGCGCCGCCAGATCATGCGCGCTTACGGTGCCAAGCTGATTCTGGTCAGCAAGGAGGAGGGCATGGAAGGGGCACGCGATCTTGCCCTTGCCATGCAGGCGCGTGGGGAGGGCAGGGTGCTCGACCAGTTCGCCAACCCGGACAACCCTCGCGCCCACTACGAGACCACCGGGCCGGAGATCTGGCAGGCCACGGGCGGGCGCGTGACCCACTTCGTCAGCGCTATGGGCACCACCGGTACCATCATGGGCACCTCGCGCTATCTCAAGGAGCAGAACCCCTTTGTTACGATCATCGGCGTGCAGCCCGCGGAGGGGGCCTCCATCCCTGGCATTCGCCGCTGGCCCAAGGCTTATCTGCCCAAGATCTTCGACCCCCGGCGAGTGGATCGGATCATGGATGTTACTCAGGAGGAGGCTGAGGCCATGACCCGCGAGTTGGCGCTGCGCGAGGGGTTGCTCGCCGGCATCTCCTCCGGCGGGGCCATGGCTGCCGCCCTGCGCCTGGCCGAGGGCCTGCATGATGCCGTGATTGTCACCATCGTTTGTGACCGTGGCGATCGTTACCTCTCCACCGGGGTCTTTCCTGCCTGATTCCACACATCAAGATTCCATGTCGAGCAAGCGCAAGGGCCTGATCTTCGAGGCTAACATTACTGGTTTTTCCCATGAGGGCCGAGGCGTGGCCCAGCACGCTGGCAAGGTTGTTTTCATCGATGGCGCGCTTATGGGCGAACGGATCAAGGCTCGCCTGACTCGTCTCCACCGTCGTTTCGACGAGGCGGAGGTGCTTGAGGTCATCGAACCCTCTCCTGAGCGGGTCGAGCCGCGCTGTGCACATTTTGGCGTGTGCGGCGGCTGCACGCTCCAGCACATGCGCGATACGGCGCAGATCCATGCCAAGCAAGGGGTGGTACTCGATAACCTGCGCCAGCTCGGCAAGGTCGAGCCCAAGCACATCCTTCCACCACTGACCGGGCCGTTGTGGGGCTACCGCCGCCGCGCTCGCCTGGGCGTGAAGTGGGTGGCCAAGAAGGGCAAGGTGCTGGTCGGCTTCCGCGAGCGCGGCAGCCCCTACCTTGCTGAGCTTGCCCGCTGTGAGGTGCTGGATCCGAGCGTGGGCGAGCGTTTGCAGGAATTGGCCACCCTGATTACGGACATGGAGGCGAAAGAGCGCATTCCGCAGATCGAGGTCGCGGTCGGCGACAACGCTATTGCCCTGGTCTTCCGCCATATGGATCCGCTGAGCGCAGGTGACCGAGAACGCCTCATCGACTACGCCAGGGCCACCGGCCTGCACCTGTTCCTGCAGCCCGCCGGACCGGACAGCGTGCACCGCCTGTGGCCGGAAGAAGGGGAGCTATATTACGCACACCCCACGCACCACGTGCGCATTGACTTCCTGCCGGTCGACTTTATTCAGATCAACGGCGAGCTCAATCGCAAGATGGTCGACCTTGCGCTCGACCTGCTCGACCTGCAACCCGAAGAGCGCGTACTTGATCTGTTTGCGGGGCTAGGCAACTTCACCTTGCCGATGGCCCGCCGCGTCGCGGAGGTGGTAGGCGTGGAGGGGGATGTGGCCATGGTGCGCCGCGGTGAGGAGAGTGCCCGTCGCAATGGCATCGATAACACCCGCCACTTCGTCGGCAATCTGTTCGAGCCAGACCCCGCTTTACCGTGGATGAAGGAACATTACGATAAGATTCTGCTCGACCCGCCGCGTGCCGGGGCCATGGAGATCATGCCGTTGCTGGCCAAGATGCGCCCCAAGCGTATCGTCTATGTCTCTTGCAACCCCGCCACCCTGGCGCGTGATGCCGGCATCCTGGTCAACGAGCATGGCTATCGGTTGAAGACTGCCGGGGTGATGGACATGTTCCCGCACACCGCGCATGTCGAATCCATCGCGGTTTTCGAGCCGAAATAGAGCCCGGTGTAGAAGACCCGCCCTCGGGCCGATGTTTGCTTTCTTGCAGCGGGGGCGCTGCTCTTACAACGGTGCTTAGAACGATGGGGTTTATGCTCCAGTGTTTGTTCTCCAGCCATTGAATTATCAGCCCATCTCCGGTAGAGTTCGCCTCCACATTGCGCCGGGATGGCGCATGACCGGAGAGGTGTCCGAGTGGTTGAAGGAGCACGCCTGGAAAGTGTGTATACGGTCATCCCGTATCGAGGGTTCGAATCCCTCTCTCTCCGCCAGATTTGAGGCCCTGCAAATCAGGGCTTTCCTTTCTCGGGGCGGTCAAAAAGGCCCCGGAGCCCGCGTCCATGGCGGGCGCATTCGTCCTCTCGCGACGGGCAGCCGTCAACCCCGCCAGGTCCGGAAGGAAGCAACGGTAGCGGTGCGCACGGGCGCCGGGATGTGGGGGGTGCGCCTCGCCGCCTATTAACACAAACAAAGGGCATCTGGCCCTTCTTTAACTCGATTCGTTGCGGCACATGTCCGTAACGCGCTGCGAAGATCGATCACTTGGCGTGATTGATCTTCGTCCAAGTCATCTATGGCTTGCAATCAAGGGGTACCCTCCGGTGCCCCTTTTTTGCATCTCTCCGTCGCCCGCGTTCATGCCGTCCGATCACGGGACTCTGTTAGAATCAAAAATTCCCGAGACTTGCCGAGATCGACATGACCTATCAGGTCCTCGCGCGCAAATGGCGTCCACGCCGCTTCGAAGACATGGTCGGTCAGGAGCACGTCCTGCGCGCCCTGACCTCCGCCCTGGACGAGGGGCGTCTGCACCACGCCTACCTTTTCAGTGGCACCCGTGGGGTGGGCAAGACGACCGTGGCGCGCATCTTCGCCAAGGCGCTCAACTGTGAGCGCGGCGTCAGCAGCCATCCCTGCGGCGAATGCATGGCCTGCCGATCGATCGATGAAGGACGCTTCGTCGACCTGATCGAGGTGGATGCCGCCTCGCGCACCGGTGTGGACGACACCCGCGAATTGCTCGACAACGTGCAGTACGCGCCGAGCGCCGGACGCTACAAGGTGTACCTCATCGACGAGGTCCACATGTTCTCCAAGTCGAGCTTCAACGCCCTGCTGAAGACCCTCGAGGAACCACCGCCGCACGTCAAGTTTCTGCTCGCCACCACCGACCCGCAGAAGCTGCCCGTCACGGTGCTTTCGCGCTGCCTGCATTTCCACCTCAAAGCCCTTTCGAGGCGCATGATCCACGATCGGCTGGCGAACGTACTGAAGGCTGAGAATATCGCTTTCGATGACGGTGCCCTGCAGCTTCTTGCGCGTGCGGCGGATGGCAGCCTACGTGATGCACTGAGCCTGCTTGACCAGGCCATCGCCTACGGTCAAGGTAGGGTTAGCGAGGAGGAGGTGAGCGCTATGCTCGGGCTGACCTCCGAGGCCCGCATCCGCGCTCTGATGGAGGCGCTGATCGCGCAGGATCCTCCGGCGCTGTTTGATGCCATCGGCCAGCTGGCTCAAGGTGCGCCTGATTACGCCGAAGTTCTGGCCGAGTTGCTCGGCCTGCTGCACGCCATTGCCGTGTATCAGCTCATGCCGGAGGCTGATGCCGAGCTGTTCGAGGCCTCGCCCACACTTGTGCGCGAGTTCGCCCCGCGCCTTGCGCCCGATGCCGTGCAGCTGTACTACCAGATCGCTCTGCATGGTCGCCGTGACCTGCCGCTGGCGCCGAGCGCGCGCATGGCTCTGGAGATGACGCTGCTGCGTATGCTCGCCTTCGTGCCGGTGGATACTGGGGTTAACAACGCCGAAGGAAACGGCGTTGGGACGCGGGCTCATGCGAGCTTCGCCGTCAACGTCACCCAAAGGGTGGCCTCCAGAGATGGAGTCCGCAACCTGCCTGTCGGTGAGGCGGTTGCGCGACGCGTAGTGTCTCAGCCGTCACCTCCTGGGCGCCGCGAGTCCTTTGCCGAGCCTGTTTCCGCCGCCTCGCTTGGGCCTGAGCCCCCAACGGATGCCCCGCGCAGTGAGCCCGCCCGACCTGCTGTCGCGCGGTCCGAATCGATGTCCGCCGGAGGGCAGATCCTCGATGGACTGACACCGCAAGAACTTTTGCCGGAGAGGGTCGAAGGAACTTCGATCCGAAAGCCGCTCGATGCTGGGGCTTGGCACCGCCTGCTGCCGCGTCTTGAGCTGAAGGGCATGGCGCTGATGCTTGCGGAGAATTCCGAACTGGTCGGGCAGAACGGCCCCCAGATCAGCCTGCGCTGCCCGCCCAGCCATGCCAGCTTGCGCACCCCGCTCGCGGAAGAATCCATCCGCAAGGCGCTCTCCAAGGTGCTCGGCATGGAGGTGCGTCTGCGCTACGAGGAAGGGCGTCCGGTTCAGAACACGCCGGCGCAGGTGCGCAAGCAGCAGGAGGAGACACGTCAGCTGGGGGCGGTTGAATCTCTGCGGAACGATCCCGTCGTGCGCAAGCTCGAAGAGCGCCTCGATGCCCGTCTCGTGGAAGAGAGCGTGCGCCCTCTTGATTCGGGCTGAAGCAGCACAGTATCAATGACATCCATAGCACAAAGAGACAGAACATCATGATGAAAGGCGGTCTTAGCCAGCTGATGAAGCAGGCCCAGAAGATGCATGAAAATCTGCAGAAGACCCAGGAAGAGATCGCGCGCATGGAGGTGACTGGGGAGGCTGGCGGCGGCATGGTGAGTGTGGTGATGACCGGCCGTCACGAGGTGCGCCGCGTGACCATCGATCCGAGCCTGATGAGCGACGACAAGGAGATGTTGGAAGATCTGATCGCTGCGGCCATGAACGATGCGGTACGCAAGGTCGATGCCGAGATCCAGAACCGCATGGCTGGCGTCGCCTCCGGCATACCGATGCCTCCTGGCTTCAAGATGCCATTCTAAGCATCTGATCTGATGAACTTCTCTCCTCTCGTCACCGAGCTGATCGATTCCCTGCGGCGCCTGCCGGGCGTGGGGCCCAAGTCCGCCCAGCGGCTGGCCCTGCACATGCTCCAGCGCGATCGCGATGGCGCCCGCCGTCTGGCCTCGGCACTTGAGGCGGCGGCCGAGCGGGTGGGGCATTGTGCAGAATGCCGGACCCTGACCGAGGAGCCGGTGTGCGGGCTGTGCCGCAACCCCCAGCGTGACCGGGCCTTGCTGTGCGTGGTCGAGTGGCCGCAGGATATGGTCTCGCTGGAAAGCTCGGGTGCCTACGGTGGCCTCTACTTCATCCTCATGGGGCGCCTGAGTCCGCTGGATGGCATCGGCCCGCGTGAGCTCGGCCTCGACCTGCTCGAGGCGCGGCTGGGTACGGGCGAGGTGCAGGAGGTGATTGTCGCCACCAGCAGCACCGTGGAGGGGGAGACCACCGCCCACGTCATCGCTGAAATATGCCGCGCGCGCGGCATCCGGGCCACACGCCTGGCGCAGGGTGTGCCGATGGGGGGAGAGCTGGAATTCGTGGACGGCGGCACCCTGGCGCATGCCTTGCAGGGCCGCCGCCCGATCTGACTTATGAGGAGTGACCATGGCTGAAACCATCTTCAGCAAGATCATCCGCAAGGAGATTCCTGCCCAGATCGTATACGAGGACGAGGAGGTGTTGGCCTTCCGGGACATCAACCCGCAGGCACCCGTGCACATCCTCATCATCCCGAAGAAGCCGATCGCGACCCTCAACGACCTGACGCCTGCGGACGCGCCGCTGATCGGCAAGCTTCACCTTGTGGCCAAGCAGCTGGCGAGCGAAATGGGTTTCGCGGAGGACGGCTACCGCACCGTATTCAACTGCAACCGGCACGGCGGACAGGAGGTCTACCATCTGCACCTGCACCTGCTGGCCGGCCGACAAATGACCTGGCCGCCGGGCTGAAAAGCTCGCAATGCCTGAATGAGGAAGGGGAGCCATTGGGCTCCCCTTCTCTTTCGATGACCTAGGCGGCACCGGCCCCCAGGTGCCGGAGTTGTGATGCCTCACCGGTGGGCCTCAATTCTGGCGGGCCTGATGGCGGCGTTGAATCGCCTCCCAATCGATATTGTTGCAGGCCTCACAGGCTTCTTTGAGCACCCCGAGTTTCACCAGCAGGGCGTGAACCTTGCAGCCCACGCAGAAGCCCAGGATGGCCTCGAGCCACATGAATCCGAGGCAGACCCAGACCAGTACCAGCGGAATCCAGTAGGGCATGAATGTTTCGGTTTCCGGAAGCACCGCGCTTCCCGCGATGCGGTTGACGAATTCGGCCACCGGCACTGGGTTAAAGAAAACCAGGCAGACGATGATGAAGCTTGCGCCGATGCTCCAGGCGAAGCGTTTCGGAACCAGGGGTTTCCAGACGGGGGCCTGTCTTTGGGCGAGCAGGCTGGCGATCAGGATGGTGGGAGAGAGGTGGGAGGTGAAGACGAACATGCTCGCCAGCATCTCGAACAGGGCGTAGAACAGCACCCAGGTCTGGGTGGTGTATTCCCAAGTGCGCTTGATGACCTGGGCAGAGTAGATGGTGTGCCCGTCCCAGTCCGTCTCGTAGGTGTCGACGATGCTGTTGCCATCGACGATCCAGTGGGTGCCATAGATGGCATCCCACAAGGTCAGCGCCATGTAGAGCGGGATGAACAGGAGCATGCCGGCGCGAATCCGCACCGCAATGTCGTTGATGTAGACAGGGGTTTCGGAAGGGTCGCGAAACCATAGGTTCTTCAGTGCCTGCAACATGACGCCACCGCCTTGAACTGAATGACAAAGCCATTTTGTAGGCTAACAGAAGCTGGGGGTGTGCATAAGAAAGCACTCATTGAACTTTCTTATGCCAGATAGCTGATGCCCAGGTCCGGTCGCAGGCGCTCCAGTATGGCCCGGGCCAGGGTGTCGCCCCAGATGTAGGTAGGATCGACTACGCGGGGCAGGGGGCCGTTGACCTCCTCGGTCAGGTGCACGTAGCCGAGTGCGGAGTCCATGGCAGTCTCGTGGATCCTGGGCAGGCAGAGGTGGGAGAGGATCTGGTTGATCCCGTGCCTGCTCATCACGTTCCCTGTCAGGCAGAGGGTGATGAGGTACCCTTGCTGCATGCTCACGTGGTCCCCCGTGAGGGGTCGCTGTCCATGGAGCTTAGCAGGGGCAGCCTCAGCCTTCCCAGGGCTTGCTCAAGGCCTGCTCCATGAGTTCCAGATAGCTTTGGTAGCGCCGCGCACTGATGCGGCCATCCACGACCGCCTGCTTGACCGCGCAACCGGGTTCCATGCGGTGGGTGCAGTTGGCAAACCGGCACGCCTGCGCCGCCTCTTGGATCTCCGCGAAGCCGCGTAGGACGGCCTCGGGGCTCATCGCCCACACGCCGAAGTCGCGCACGCCCGGGGCATCCACCACATCCCCGCCGCCAGGCAGGTGGTAGAGGGTGCTGGTGCGGGTGGTGTGGCGGCCTTCCAAGCTGTGCTCGGAGATCTCGCTCACGGCGATCTGGACGCCTTCGGGCAGCAGGGCGCGCACGATGGACGACTTGCCCACCCCGGAGAGACCGACGAACAGGCTTTCATGGCCATCCAATAGGTCCTTCAGTACGTCCAGACCTTCGCCGGTGCTGGCGGAGAGTTCGAGGGCAGTGATGCCGATATTCGTCCATTCGCTTAGGAAGGCCCGTATGAACTCGCGTCCCTCCTCATCCATGAGGTCGATCTTGTTGACCAGCAGGATGGGGCGGGCAGGCAGGTCGAGGGCGGCGACAATGGCGCGGTCGATCATGCTGGGATTGGGCTCTGGCACCGGGGAGAGAGTGATCAGCACTTGGTCAATGTTGGCGGCCATCATGCGCGGCTTGCCGAGGGTGTCCGGCCGGATCAGGACTGATCTTCGGGGCTCGACGAACTCGACCGTGCCCTTGCCGTCAGGCTGCATCTGCCAGCGCACCCGGTCGCCCGTGACCACCCCGCCTAGGGTCTGGCGGAAGACGCAGGGATGACGTGTACCGCTCGCGAGGTCCTCGACTAGGACCTGTTTGCCATGGTGAGCAACGACGAGGCCCGGACGCAGGGCAAGGTTCTCGGCCTCCTGGGCGCGCCGCTGCTGGATATGGCGCTTTTGTCGGTCGCTCAGGTGGCGCTTGTTCATGGGGCCTTATTTCAGCAGGAACAGGGTGGCCAGGCCCAGGAAGATAAAGAAGCCGCCAGTGTCGGTAATGGCGGTGATCAGCACGCTCGAGCCGAGGGCGGGGTCGCGTCCCAAGCGGGCACGCAGGACAGGGATGGTCACGCCCATGAGGGCAGCCACGAGAAAGTTCAGGGTCATCGCCAGCATCATCACTCCTGCCAGCGGGGCATCCTGGTAGAGCAGGAAGGTGATGAGAGCCATCATGCCGCCCCATACCGCGCCGTTGATCAGCGCGAGTTTCACCTCCTTGAAGTAGAGGTCGCGAATATCGTGCTGATTGAGTTGGCCGGTGGCTAGTGCGCGCACGATCATGGTGATGGTCTGATTACCAATATTGCCCCCCATGCCAGCAACGATGGGCATCAAGGTGGCGAGGGCGACCAATTGCTCAATGGTGCTTTCGAACAGGCCGATCACCCGCGAGGCAATGAGAGCCGTGATCAGGTTTAGGCCCAGCCATGGGCCACGGTTTTTCACACTACTCCAGATGGGGGCGAAGATATCCTCTTCCTCGCGCAGACCGCCCTGGCTCAAGCGTTCGATGTCTTGGCGCTCCTTGATGTAGTCCACGATGGCATCGACGGTGAGCCGTCCCACCAGGACGCCGTCGTGGTCGACGACTGGAGCGGTGATCAGGTCGTAACGCTCAAAGGCCTCGGCGGCCGCACGTGCAGCATCGTCCGGGCTGAAGCGGATGGGGTTGGCATTCATGATGCTGCCGACCTCGGTGTCCGGGTCGGAGACCAGGAGCGCGTTGAGGGGCAGCACGCCACGCAGATGTTCATTGCGATCGACCACGAACAGCTGGTCCGTGTGGTCGGGCAGCTCGCGCAGGCGACGCAGATAGCGCAACACTACCTCGACGGTGACGTCCTCGCGCACGCTCACCATCTCGAAGTCCATGTGCGCGCCGATCGAGTCCTCGGGATAGGAGAGGGCGATGCGCAGCTGCTCGCGTTCCTCGGGGTTGAGAGTCTTGTAAATGCCCTGCACCACCTCGTCGGGCAGGTCGGGCGCGAGGTCGGCGATCTCGTCGGTGTCGAGCTGCTCGGTCGCAGCGACCAGCTCGTGGGTGTCCATCGCCTCGATGAGGGATTCGCGCACCGCGTCGGAGACCTCAAGCAGCACCTCGCCGTCCATGTCGGTCTTGACCAGGTCCCAGACCACCAGGCGGTCCTGCAGTGGAAGCATCTCAAGGATGCGCGCGATGTCGGCGGCGTGCAGGGTCTCGAGTTTGGCCGAGAGGGCCGCCAGATGCTGTTTGTGCACCAGGGTTTCGACCAGATCGTTACGCTCTGTCAGAACCTCCTGACGATGGATGAGCTGCTCGACCAGCCGCTGGCGATCGAGAAGATCACGGATCTCGCGCACCAGCTCCGGGATGCGATCTGAGGTGCGATTCTTCTCGCTCATGCCCATGCTCCTCAAAAGCCAAAAACGACGGGGGGGCTGCCCAGCATTGGGGCAGCCCCCCGTATCAACCAGACCTTGTCGGTCAAATCAAAGGGTCACCAAGGTGTCGATTTTGGCGGCACAAATGAAGTCGTTTTCCGATAGGCCGCCGACATCGTCGGTTCGGTAGTGAACCGCACAGGTATTATACCGAAGACGCAGTTCGGGGTGATGATTTTCCTGCTCGGCCAGCCAAGCGATCACGTTGGCGAATAGTATGGTTTCACGAAAATTGTGGAAGCGGAACTCACGCACAATGGCGTCGCCGTGCGGACCGAGTCGCCAGTCAGGGTGCAGCTGGCCGAGCAGTTCCTGGATCTGCTCGGCGCTCAGGTGAGCCTGGGCGCCATGCAGGTTCAGGCAGCGGCGTTGGGCGAGCGGTGTAACGTTCATTTGAATTTGTAGAATTCCTTGTTCATGTAAGTAGCCACCGCCTCCACTTCGTCCTCGAACCAGGAGAGGCTGAGGTTGGTGGCGCAGCCCTGGACGTAGGTTTTGAGGGTGCTCATGCTGTTCACCTTCCGATCCGGGGCAGAGTATTTTTCTGCTCCATGACATTTGATGCAGTTTTCGCTGTGGAGCTTTTTGCCGAGGGTAAGGTCGGCAGCCTGGGCTGCGGGGGCAATCAGGATGGCGGCGAGGGCGGCGGCAGACAAGGTGAGGGTGTGGCGCATCATGCATCTCCTTTGGGGGATCATACCAGAGCCAGAGAGTAGACCATGATCTTGGGGGGGCGAGAGACAAAGCTTTTTAGTCATGCCCGGGTTTTATTTATCAATCAACAGGACACGTCATGCAAAACCGCCTTGTCTGGATCGACCTTGAGATGACCGGCCTGGATCCGGATCGAGACTCGATCATCGAGATCGCCACCCTCGTGACCGACGCGCAGTTAAACATCCTCGCCGAGGGACCGGTGATTGCCCTGCATCAGCCGGAAGTCGTGCTGGCCGGCATGGACGAGTGGAACCAGCGTCAGCATGGTGGCTCCGGTCTCATCGCGCGGGTGCGGGCGAGCACCCAAGACACGCGTGCCGCAGAACTCGCCACACTGGCCTTTCTCAAGCAGTGGGTCGCTCCGCGTAGCTCGCCAATGTGCGGCAACAGCATCTGCCAGGATCGCCGCTTCCTCGCCCGCCACATGCCGGAGTTGGAAAGCTTTTTCCACTACCGCAATCTGGACGTTAGCACCCTTAAGGAACTGGCCCAGCGCTGGTACCCCGACGTGCCGAAGTTCGCGAAGGCCGACGTGCATCTGGCCCTCGCCGATATTCGCGCCTCGATCGACGAACTGCGCTACTACCGGGAGCGTATCCTCAAGTGAGCTCAGTCAGCGTTCTACAGGCAGTTCCGGCCGATTACCCCAGTCCGACCATGCGCCAGGGTAGCCATAGGCTCGCGGAAAGCCAAGCAGCCGCAGGGTGAACCAAGAGACACAGGAGCGTCGATGGGTTTGGCAGTAGGCGATCACTTCCTTGTCAGGGGTAATGCCCGCTGCGGCCAGTTCGTCGCGCAGGATTTGCGGCGAGCGGAAGCAGTGGTGGTTGAATGGATCGAGCGCGCGCGACCACTCGAAATGCACTGCGCCGGGAATGCGTCCGCCGCGCGCGGAGCGGACGTCGTGGCCAACAAACTCACCCGCGCTGCGGGCGTCCAATAACACGATATCCGGCTGATTAAGCCGTTGCAGAATCTCTTCTGC
>JARJMX020000186.1 GCA_029335925.2 Gammaproteobacteria bacterium | reverse complement strand
CCGCCCGGAGCTGGCCGGTCGCAGCTTCGAGGCCCTCGGCGTGTCTTTGGTCATCCACCCGAAAAACCCCTACGTTCCCACCTCCCACGCCAACGTGCGCTTCTTTATTGCGGAGAAGGACGACCAGGCACCGGTCTGGTGGTTCGGCGGCGGCTTCGACCTCACCCCCTACTACGGCTTCGACGAAGACTGCATCCACTGGCATCAGACCGCCCGCGCCGCCTGCGAGCCCTTCGGCGCGGACGTCTACCCCAAATACAAAAAGTGGTGCGACGAGTATTTCTTCCTCAAACACCGCAACGAACCGCGCGGTATTGGCGGGCTATTCTTTGACGATTTAAATGAAGGTGGCTTTGAGCGCTGCTTTGCCTTTATGCAGAGCGTGGGGGACCATTACCTCCCGGCCTACCTGCCGATTGTCGAGCGGCGCAAGGACACCCCTTATGGTGAGCGCGAGCGCGAATTCCAGCTCTATCGTCGTGGCCGCTACGTCGAGTTCAACCTGGTCTATGACCGTGGCACCCTCTTTGGCCTCCAGTCTGGCGGGCGCACCGAATCCATCCTCATGTCCCTGCCGCCCTTGGTGAAATGGCGCTACAACTGGTCACCGGAACCGGGCACGCCCGAGGTGCGCCTGTACGAGCATTATCTCAAGCCACGCGACTGGGTTTAATGAAGGTTCGGCCATGCCCACACTGAACTGGATCGGCAAGCAAGCCGTCGTCAAACACTTAAAGAAAGGAACGAGTTGATCACCAATCACGGCATTCCGGCCAGCGAAATCGTTATGGCCACCAGCGAGGAAAAGGGGCTGGAAAAAATCAATACCGACTATAGTTTGGGCATTGCCGATCCGGCCTGCACCTTGACCGAGAAGCCCGATCTTAAGCAGGTTCCGAAGCCGGTGCGGGACAAGGTCAGTTGGGATAGCAAGCTCAACCGGCTTACCATCCGCACGCCGCTCACCGAAGATGAGGCCGAGGTGCTCAAGGCGTCGGTTACATCCGAAACCGCCGCATCGGCGACTTCGACAGCCAAGAGGAGTTCGAGTGCGCCTGCCAATTGGATATGTGGGCGCAGCAGGGCCGCATCCGGTTCTGGGTGCGCAATCTGGTGCGCCGGGAGGGCTGTTCGTTTTTCTTACAGAAGGCCGACGGGCGCTTCTATCCCGATTTTCTCTGCCAGTTGCCGGGTGATGCCGACAAGCCCGGTCCCGTTCTGGCAGTGGAATACAAGGGCGCGGATCGCTGGGCCACTGCCGCGGACGACCGGCTCATCGGCGAACTGTGGGCCACCCTGTCCGGCGGACGCTGCCGCTTCGTGATGGTCAAGGAAAAACAATGGAACCGGATCGAAGAAATGCTCCCTCCCATGAAAACGGCTTGAGTTAGGCTATGCCTGCCTTTTCCTGGACCGCGCTTGACACGACCGGCCGCATCCGCAAGGGTGTGCTGGAGGGGGACTCGGCCCGTCTGGTGCGCCAAGCCCTACGTGAACAAGGCCTGACCCCACTCGCGGTCGAACAAACCACTGAGCAGATGGCGGCCAATAACCGCAAGGGTGGCCTGAGCCGCATCAGGGGCCGGATCGGCGCAAGCGAGCTTGCGCTGATCACCCGCCAGCTCGCTACCCTGGTGCAGGCCGGCCTGCCGATCGAGACCGCGCTGGGCAGCGTGGCACGACAGAGCGAGAAGGCGGCCAGTCGCAATCTGATCCACGCGGTACGTTCCCGGGTGATGGAGGGGCATACCCTGGCCGATGCGCTCTCCGAGTATCCGCGCGTGTTCCCTGAACTGTATCGCGCCACGGTGGCCGCGGGCGAGGAGTCCGGGCATCTGGATGCGGTGCTGGAGCGGCTGGCGGATTACACTGAGGCGCGCGAGGCCCTGCGCCGTAAGATCCAGCTTGCCCTGTTCTACCCGGGCCTGCTGACCCTGATGGCGGTGGTCGTGGTGATGGGCCTGCTCACCTACGTGGTGCCACAGGTGACCCAGGTGTTCGAGCATCTCGGCCAAGAGCTTCCGAACCTCACCCAGGCCCTGCTGGCGCTGTCCGGCTTTCTGCGCGACTACGGCCTCTGGCTGCTCGGCGGACTGACCGTCGGCGCGATCGCCTTCCGTCATGCCCTGCGTCACACCCGCATCAAGCGCCGCTGGCATCAGCTGCTGCTGCGCTTGCCGCTGGTCGGGCGGCTGATCCGCGGGGTCAATACCGCGCGCTTCGCCCATACGCTCGGCATCCTCGCCTCCGCCGGGGTACCCATCCTTGAGGCGATGCGCATCGCCGCCTCGGTGATGGATAACGTGCCCATGCGCGAAGCCGTGGAGGAGGCCACCCTGCGCGTGCGCGAGGGGGTGGGCATCGCCACGGCGCTCGCGGACAGCAAACTCTTTCCGCCGATGACCGTCCAGCTCATTGCCTCCGGCGAACAGTCCGGCCGCCTGCGGCCGATGCTGGAGCGCGCCGCAGCGCAGCAGGAGGGCGAGCTGTCGGCCATCATCGCCACCGCGCTCGGCCTGTTCGAGCCGGTCCTGATCATGGTGATGGGCGGGGTGGTGCTGGTCATTGTGCTTGCTATTCTGTTGCCCATCTTTGAGCTCAACCAGCTTGTAAAATAAGGACTCCGAGCATGAACATGCGCCTACGACACTCCGGCTTCACCCTCATTGAAGTGATGGTGGTGGTGGTCATCCTCTCCATCCTCGCTGCCATCGTGGTACCCAAGATCATGGATCGTCCAGACGAGGCGCGGATCATCAAGGCCAAGCAGGACATCCGCGCGCTGGAGGCGGCATTGAACCTCTATAAGCTGGACAACTTCACCTACCCGACCACCAACCAAGGGCTGGAGGCCTTGGTGCAGCCGCCAACGATCGAGCCGCTGCCGCCGAAGTGGAAGCAGGGTGGATACATCGACCGACTGCCGCAGGACCCCTGGGGGCGTCCGTACATGTATCTGTCGCCAGGCGATCAGGGGCGCGCCTTTGATCTGTACTCCCTCGGCGCCGACGGCCAGCCCGGCGGCACAGGCGCGGCGGCGGACATCGGTAACTGGGCGCTGGACTGATGCTCCTCTCCCGTCGCGATCCCGACAAGGACGACACCCCGCTGGAAGGCGAACTGCTTACCTCCCGCCCTGGACCTGCCCTGCCTGGTCTTGGCGCACGGCTCATCCGCCTGCTGCATATCTTCTGGCTGATTAGCCTGGCGGTGACCGGCTGGCTGTTGTGGCTGACTGTGGGCCAGGGGGTGAGCGGAGGGCTGGATGTCGTGCTCGCCCTACTGCTCGCCACGCCCTTGGTGGTGCTGACCTTGGTGATGCTGGGCATCCACCAGCTCAGAAGCCTCTTCTCTCGTTCCGCCGACCAGCTCCAGGCGCATCTTCGGGCCCAGGCCGAGGGACGCAACGCACGTCTGGCGGCCATGGAACTGCACTACACGCTCAGCGAGCTGCGCGACCATGCCGAGGGACTGGCCTTGCTCGGCTTTATGCTCACGCCCGGGTTTCTGGGCCTGCTGGGTATCTCGGTCGTCGCCACCCTGGTCATGATCCCGGTCGCCCAATTCACCCGGCTGTTGGCCCTCTTTTGATGCGCCGGAACTTTTCAGGCTTCACCCTGATTGAAGTGATGGTGGTGTTGGTCATCATCGCCATCTTGGTGACCATGGCGAGCCTCTCGCTCAAAAGCGACCGGGCAGGGGAGGCCCTGGAAGAGGAGGCCCGAAGGCTGACAGCCCTGCTCAACCTGCTGCGCGAAGAGGCGGTGATGCGCAACCAGACCCTTGGGCTGGCGCTCACCGAGGGGGGATATATGTTCGTGGTCCGCGAGCTGCCTGATCCTGTCG
>JARJMX020000181.1 GCA_029335925.2 Gammaproteobacteria bacterium | reverse complement strand
GCGCGGGCCAAGGGGCACCGAGTTCACACAGGCGATGGTAGCCATCACGCTCAATGCGCGCCATACCCTCGAGCAGGCCATGAAGAAAACGGACATCATCCTCGGGGCGCGGGGCAAGACGCGGGGTAAGATCGGGGGCGGCGATGGGGAAGCGCTCGCCGGGACCGGGCAGAGGGTAGTAGTCCAGGCCGCTGTCCTGCCGGGGGTCGATACGCGCGGACAGGACCTCGAGCGCCGCGTCATCAAAATACTGCCGCAGCACCGCGCCGCCGCTGTTGGAGGCCCCGCCGGCCAGCCACAGATCACCCAGCCGATGGCTGTAGACGCCATACTGCGGGGCGAAGACCGGGCGGTCGGAAAAGACCTTAAGTGCGAGGGTGGTGCCGAGCGTGGTGACGGCATCGCCGACCCGTGCCGCGCCGCTCGCGAGGGTAGCGGCAATGCTGTCGGTGGTGCCGGCGACGATGACCAGCTCCGGCGAAAGCCCGAGCACCCCGGCTATCCCGGCATCGATCCTGCCTTGCGGCGTGCCAGGCGCGTGCGCCAGCGGGAGGCGCGCCCGGTCGATCCCAAGCGCATCCAGCCAGTCCGGCCAGCGGCGCTCCAGCACGTCATAGCCGAGCTTGAGCAGGTTGTTCTCATCCCCAAGGTCGAAGCGGCCGAGCAGGCGGGCGGCGAGCCATTCGGCCTGGTGCAGGACGCGGGCGGTGGCGGGCAGCCCCCTCGCCCTAAGCCAGAGCAGCTTGGCGAGGCTGGCGCTCGCACCATGCGCACCACTCTCGCGCGGGGCAACGGCGGCAATGCGCACAGCCTCACCCTTGGCGCGAGCGTCGTGGTACATCAGTGCAGGATGCAGGGGGCGGCCGTCGTCGTTGCAGACGACCAAAGTGCCCGAGGTGCCTGCGATGGCTAGCGCCTGCAGAGCACTCAGGTCAATGTGCGCGCCAAGGGCATCGAGAAGGGCACAGAAGGCCGTCCACCACAGCTCTGGGTCTTGCTCCCAACCGCCCTCGGCGACTGGCAGTGGAGCAGGCAGGGGGACAGCCACGTTGGCCAGGCTTTGCCCTTGTTGATCGAGCACGCAGGCGCGCGCCCCCGATGTGCCAAAATCGATGCCTAGAACCTGGCTCATGGCCGCAAAGGCCGGGGCAAAGTGGAAGATGGATCCGCCTTATGGTCTTCGCCCGGCCATCCTTGCCCTGGATTTGATGCGCTCCTTACTCCTCAAGGCAGCTCGACCTTGACCGGCGGGAGCCAGCCCTCCTTGCGATACTCGGCGACCACGGTGGTGTAGATGCCACCGCGCACATTCCACTCGCCGGTCACGCGCATGTAGCGCGGCTCGGTGGCGGCGACCAGGTCAGTCAGAATGCGGTTGGTCATCGCCTCGTGGAAGCCGCCCTCCTCGCGGAACGACCACATGTACAGCTTAAGCGCCTTAAGCTCCACGCATTTCTGGTCGGGGATGTAGTCAATGTAAATCGTCGCGAAGTCCGGTTGACCGGTCTTTGGGCACAGGCAAGTGAACTCCGGTACCCGAATGCGGATGGTAAAATCCCGCTCCGGATTAGGGTTGACGAAGGTGTCCAGGTCTGTGGATGGGCGGGTAGACATGCTTTGTCTCGGGTTCTGGGCACAATGGCGCAGATGACAAGAAGCGCCTGCGTCACAGGCCGGCCCCGGCATGAGGATCGGGGGCACACATGCGGCTGACCGCCCTGCGCCTCGCCGGCTTCAAGTCCTTCGTTGAGCCCACCGAGATCCGTTTTCCCTCCGAGCTGGTCGGTATCGTCGGGCCGAACGGCTGCGGCAAGTCCAACATCCTGGACGCTATCCGCTGGGTGATGGGCGAATCCTCCGCCAAGCACCTGCGCGGGCAATCACTCGATGATGTGATCTTTGCCGGCAGCAGTCAGCGCAAGCCCCTCGCGCAGGCTTCGGTCGAACTGGTGTTCGATAACAGTGCCAGACTGCTCAAAGGGCCGTGGGCACGGCCAGGTGAGATCAGCGTGCGCCGCGTCCTCACCCGCGACGGCCAGTCCAAGTACTTCCTCAACGGCACGCGCTGTCGGCGCAAGGACATCGCCGACCTGTTCCTCGGCACCGGTCTCGGTGCACGCAGCTACGCCATCATCGAGCAGGGCCAGATCAACCGCCTGATCGAGGCGCGCCCGGAGGAGCTGCGCGCCACGCTCGAGGAGGCGGCTGGCATCTCGCGCTACAAGGAGCGCCGGCGCGAGACGGAGGAATCCATCCAGCACACACGCGAAAACCTCGCCCGCCTCGACGACCTGCGCGAGGAACTCGGCCACCAGCTCGAGCGGCTCGAACGGCAGGCCAGAACCGCCGAGCGCTTCCGCCAGCTGCAGGCCGAGGAGGAACGGCTTGAGCTGGCGCTAAACGCCCTGCAGCTGCGCCGCCTGCGGGAGGCGCAGCGGGCCGAGGAGGCCCGACTCGCCGAAGAAGAGGCCGGTCTGCTCACCACCCAGGCCGCCCTGCACGAAGGCGCGATGCGACTTGAGCAGGCCCGCGCCCACGAGGCCGCAAGCCTGGAGGCCCTGCACCGGGCCCAGGCCGCTGCTTACGCCCAGGGGGCCGAGGTGGCCCGACTGGAGCAGGCCCTACGCCATGCGCGCGAGATGCGCGAGCGGATCGACCAGGAGCTGCGCACCCTGGAGCAGGAGGCGGCCATGTATGCCCGCCTCGAGGGGGAGGCCACCGAGGCCCTGGCCCGGCTGTTGGGCGAGCGCGAGCGGGCACGCGAAGGTATCGCCGCGCTCGAGACGGCAAGCCTTCAGGCGCGGGATCGCCTGCACGCGGCCGAGGCGGAGGCGCTGCGGGCACGCCAGACCTTTGAGGCGGCTCAGGCCCGTGCCCAGGAACCCGCCCAGCAGATCCGTGTGGAGCGCACCCGCCTGGAACAGGCCGAACGGCAGCAGCAGACTCTGCTCGATCGCCGCCAGCGCCTGCGTATCGACCAACTCGAAACGGAAGTGCGCCGGCTGGAGGGCGAGCTGGCCGAGGCCCGTGCCGCCTTCAATGCACAAGCCCTCGGCGCGGAGGCCCTTGAACAGGCCCAGGCCGAGCTGGACGCGGCCCTGCGCAAGGCGCGCGCCACCCTGGCGGCGGCCGAGGGTGCGGCAGAGGCCCTGCGGCGCGAGGAGGCGGGGGTAGCCGCCGAGCTGCGCGCCCTGCGGGCGCTCGAACAGGCGTTGATCAGCGACGAGTCGCCCACCCTGCGCGCCTGGCTCAAGCAACAAGGCTTGGGCGACGAACGCGCCGAAGCACAGGTGACTCCTGCCCCGGAGTGGGTCACGGCGCTGGATGCTGTGCTTGGTGAGGCCCTGCAGGCCGTGCCGGTCGATTCGCTCGATGCGTGGCGCGAACGGGCGGCCGAGGAGGGCGCACGCGGCTTGTGGCTGGTGGAAAAAACCCCTGAACCGCCAACCGGCAACATCCTCCATGGCGATTGCGCCGCCGCCCTGCTGGGCGGCTTGCGCCCAATCGAGTCGCTCGCCGAGGCCCTCGCCCGTCGCCATGAGCTCGGCCCGGGGGAGGTCTGGCTCACGCCGCAGGGCGAGCAGGTCAGCCGCCATGCCTGGCGGCGGCCACCGGCCAGTAAGGCGGGCTCGGGCACCCTGGCCCGACGCCTGCGCCTGGCCGAGGTCGAGTCCGCGCACGCCGCCCTCCAGCCGCGCCTTGCAGAGGTACAAGCCATGGCCCAGCAGGCGCGCCAGGCCCTACAGGAACTAGAAACACGCCAGGCCACGGCCCAGCGCGAGGCGCGCGAGATCCTGCACCGCCAGGGCGAGACCGCCACCCGGGTTGAGCAGCTGCGCCTGCGGCTGGAGCAGGCGCAGGGCCGCCTGCGCGGGCAGCGGCGCGAACAGGATGAGGTGGCGGCGGAGCTTGCGCGCGTGGAGGCGGAGCTCGAGGCGCACCGCCAGGCGGTGCGCACGCTGACCGAGGCTGTGCGCGAGCAGGAAGCCGCCCTGGCCGAGGCCCGGGCGGCGCGCGAGGCGGCCGAGCAGGCCATCGCCCAGGTCCGCGAGGCGAGCCGCGCGGCCGAGCGTGACGAGCAGACCGCCCGCGCCCGCCTGCAGACGCTCGAACGCGAGTGCGAACTGCGCACCCAGCAGCTTGAGCAACATCGCGTCCAGGCCGCGCGGCTGGCCGAGAGACGAACCGAGCTTACACAACGCGCCCAGGAGGCCGAGGACTCCCTCGCCGGTCTGATGGCCGAGCTTACAACCGCGCGGGCTGCCGAGACGAGGGCCAGCGAGGCCCTAAAGCGTGCCCAGCAGGATCTCGCCCAGGCGCAGGAGGCCACCCGGCAGGCGATCGAGGTACATATGGGCGCACAGCGCATGCTCGAGGGGATGCGGCGCACGGTCGAGGGGCGGCGCCTGACGGTGCAGGCCTTGATTCTGCGCGCCGAGTCCCCTGCGGCAAAAGTCGCTGAGGCCGGAGAAGAGGCCGCCACCCAGGCCATGGCAGCGTTCGCCGGGGTGGACGTCGAAGGCTGTCAGGCACGCCTCGAGGAGACGCGCGCGCGCATCACCCGCCTGGGCGCGGTCAACCTCGCCGCGCTGGAGGAATTCCAGGAGGCGCGCCAGCGCAAGGCCCAGCTGGATGCCCAGCAGGCCGACCTGACCGAGGCCCTCGCCACCCTCGAGGCGGCCATCGCCAAGATGGACCGCGAGACGCGCGGCCGCTTCCGCGCGACCTTCGATGCCGTCAATGCCAAGCTCGGCGAGAGCTTCCAGCGCCTGTTCGGTGGCGGCGAGGCCTACCTCTCCCTCACCGCCGACGACTGGCTGGAGGCGGGTGTCCAGCTCATGGCCCGGCCGCCGGGCAAGAAGGTCAGCCACATCCACCTGCTCTCGGGCGGCGAGAAGGCACTCACCGCCATCGCCCTAGTGTTCGCCATCTTCCAGCTCAACCCCGCGCCGTTCTGCCTGCTGGATGAGGTCGACGCCCCGCTGGACGAGGCGAACGTGAGTCGATTCTGTGCTATGGTGCGCGAAATGGCTGAACGCGTGCAGTTCATCTTTATCACCCACAACAAGACCACCATGGAGCTGGCCCGCCAACTGGTTGGCGTAACCATGCGCGAGGCCGGCGTGTCGCGGATCGTGGCCGTCGACCTGGACGAAGCCGTGCGCCTGGTGGAGACCCGGACACAGCCCTGAAACCTTAAGCGAGGCGAGCATGGAGGATTTGCGTTGGATCCTTCTCGGGCTGGGGGCCCTGGTGCTCCTCGGCCTGTATCTCTTCAGCCGCAGGCGGCGTGGTGACCCCATCGTACCCTTGAGCGACGAGTTGAAGGACGATCCGCTGGAGGCTGCCTCAGTGGCCCGCCGCGCCGAGCCGCACATCGAGGACATCAGCCTCTGGGGCGATGAGGGGGTCGGCCCGGTGCGCCGCCGCATCCTCGACGAGGAGGCCGCCCCCCCACCGCGTCCCGCCCCACGCCGCACCCCACGTTTTTCCTACGAGGCCAGCCCGCGCCCTGTCT
>JARJMX020000096.1 GCA_029335925.2 Gammaproteobacteria bacterium | reverse complement strand
GCAAGAAAAGTAACTCGCCCGCTTGCACGGGTGCATGTTCAAAGAAACAAGCTTCAAAGCGGGCGAAAAATCACTTCAACGGTTGTTCAAAGCCGCTTTGAGACAGGCTTGTGGGCTGTTTCGCCCGCCTCCAAGGTTTGGACTTCGTCGAGCCGCGCATTGCGGCGGGCGAGCCCCTTTTCTTGTTCGCGCAAGAAAAGGGGCGAAAAGAACGCGCTCCCGCAAGGCCGCCCTTCGAGTTCCCGTGCTGCCAGGCCGTTCAAGGGGGCCGCTTTGACGGGGCATCCTGCCCCGGCCAAGCTGAGAGCCAACCCTCCTTGACCGTCTCACCCCCTTGCCTAACCCTAAGCATCATGGCGGCCTTGAGAAAGATTCTTCCCTCGCTCTCAGCCGTTCCTCCAGACAAAGCCAAGATTGAAGCCTAATCCTCCTTGTTCAACGTTGAGCTGGATCGTTCAGAAAACCTTGGTTTTGAACAACCTCTCAAGGCATCACATCCGCATCACGCCCACCGAGAACCATGACCCCATCCGCCTCGATGCGCGCACCGCGCGGCAGCTCGGCCACACCAACCGCGGCACGGGCCGGGTACGGTTGCTCGAAGTATTCCGCCATGATGCTGTTGACGATGGCAAAGTTGGACAGGTCCGTCAGGAAGACGTTGAGTTTCACCACGTCGCTCAATGAGCCGCCGGCCGCCTCGCACACCGCGCGCAGGTTCCTGAACACCTGATGAATCTCGGCCTCAATCGTGTCCTGCACCATCTGCATACTGGCCGGATCCAGGGCAATCTGGCCCGAGAGGTAGACCATGTCGTGCACACGCACGGCCTGGGAGTAGGTGCCGATGGCCTGCGGGGCCTTGTCGGTGTGGATGGTGATGCGGGACATCGCGGCTTCCTCGTTGTTGTTCATTGGATGAGGATAAACCGGAATGCGAGTTTGCGTGCAAGGGGCGCACCTCGGGCCGTCCCAAGGGAGCGCTTAGGTCCTCCAGACCTTGAGGATGCCCGGCTCGCGTTTGAGGCGGCGCATGATGTGGGCGAGGTGGATACGGTCGCGCACGCGCACCAGGAAGGTGATGACAGTAATGTTGTGGTCGCGATCATCGAAACGCACGTCGTCGATGTCCGCCGAAAGTTCGGCGATGGCGCCAGCCATGCGCGCAAGACCACCCCGCAGGTTCTTAGCGCTGATGCCGATCTCGGCCCGGTACTCGCCACTCACTTCGGCCGCCCACTCCACCGGCAGCCACTTCTCCGGCTGGCTCGCCAGCTCGGCAATGTTCTTGCACTGGCGACGGTGGACCACGATCCCACGCCCGGTACTGGCGAAGCCGACTACCTCATCGCCCGGCAGTGGGTAGCAGCACTTGGCAAAGCTCACCACCATGCCTTCTGCACCATTGAGGACCAACGGTGGCTGCGCCCCTCGGCGTTTCTCCCCCCCTCGATCTTCGTCCTCAGCGGTGAGCCAGTGGGCCACAAGAGAGGCCAAGCGGTTGCCGAGACCGATTTCGCGGTAGAGGTCGTCGAGGCTAGCATGGTGGTACTCAGCCACGCATGCCAAAAGCCGCTCGGGCGGAATGCGTGTAAGCTCCGAACCGAACTGGTTGAGCGCCTTATCCAACAGACGGCGTCCCAGCTGCACAGCATCCTCCTCGCGTATCTTCTTGAGGAAACTGCGAATATGGGTGCGCGCCCGGGCGGTGACCACGAAACTGAGCCAGTTCGGGTTCGGGGTGGCACCGGGAGCGGTGATGATCTCCACCGTCTGGCCGTTGTGGAGGATGCTGGAGAGGGGGGCGAACTGGCGGTCGATCTTGCACGCGACGCAGGTGTTGCCCACGGCGGTGTGCACCGCGTATGCGAAGTCGACCGGCGTGGCCCCGCGCGGCAGCTCCATGATCTCGCCCATCGGAGTGAAAACATAGACCTCATCCGGAAAGAGGTCGACTTTCACGCTCTCAAGGAACTCTTGCGGATTGCCGGCCTGGCGCTGGATCTCCAGAAGCTCACGCAGCCACTCGCGGGCACGAGCCTGGGTGGTGCTAGAGGCATCGCTGCTAGCTTTGTACAACCAGTGAGCGGCAATCCCACTCTCGGCAAACTGGTGCATCTCACGGGTGCGGATCTGCACCTCAAGCGGGATACCGTGCGGCCCGAACAGCACGGTATGCAGGGACTGGTAACCATTCGCCTTAGGGATGGCAATGTAGTCTTTGAAGCGTCCTGGCAGGGGCTTGTACAAGTTATGCGCCACTCCGAGGACGCGGTAGGCGGTGTCCACATTTTCCACCACAATGCGAACGGCAAAGACATCAAACACCTCCTCGAACGAGAGGTGCTTTTGCACCATCTTGCGATAGATGCTGTACAGCCGCTTCTCGCGTGCCTGGACCTCGGCGCGAATACCCTCCTCTGCCAGACGGGCGTTGAAGGCGTCCTCGATCTTCTGCATCAGCTCGCGGCGGTTACCGCGCGCCTTGCGCACCGCAGCCTCCAACACTCGATGGCGGTAGGGATACATAGCCTGGAAACCCAGATCCTCGAGCTCATGACGCAGGCTATTGAGGCCCAGGCGCTGGGCGATCGGGGTATAGATATCCAACGTCTCACGGGCAATACGGCGACGTTTGTCCGGCCGCATCACCCCCAGAGTACGCATGTTATGCAGCCGGTCCGCGAGCTTGATGAGGATGACCCGCACATCCTCGACCATCGCCATCATCATCTTGCGGAAGTTGGCCGCCTGCTGCTCAGCCTTGGACTTGAAGCGGATTTGGTCGAGCTTGCTCACCCCATCGACCAGGTGGGCGACCTCATCGCCATATTCGGCGGCGATCTGGTCACGCGCGGTCGGGGTGTCCTCGATCACGTCATGCAGGAGAGCCGCGATGATGGTCTTCTCGTCCATCCTCAGGTCGGCGAGAATCCTCGCCACGGCCACCGGATGGGTGATGTAGGGCTCGCCGGAGACGCGCAGCTGCCCGTCGTGGGCCTGTTTTGCAAAAACATAGGCCTGACCCACGCGCTCGATGCAGGCGGGCTCCATGTACTCCCCGAGGGCCTGTGCGAGGGGGGCGAAAATGGCGACCCCCGCCATCGGCAGGCCCGAGGCTGCCGATGCGGGGGATGCTAAGGCGGGGGTGGCCGTGGCCACGGCGGGACTCAGTCCTCGCTGCTTGCTGAGCGCGGCTTGGCGGCTTCCTCGTCCTCGCCGCGGAACTCACTCAGTTCGTCACGAATCTCGAACTCGGAGATGCGCGAGCGAACCGGTGGATGGACATGGACCTCGTTGAGCACAGCTTGGGTCAGCTTGCCCTCGGCGATCTCGCGCAAAGCGATCACGGTCGGCTTGTCGCGCTCAGGATCGACCAGCGGCTGGGCACCGGCCTCAATTTGGCGAGCGCGCTTGGCAGCCATCAACACCAGTTGAAAGCGGTTGTCGATGTCTTTTAGGCAGTCTTCGACAGTCACGCGTGCCATGGGAATTCTCCGATCGTCAAATGCGCAAACTGCGCATTGTATAGAAAATTATCAACCTCAGGCCAGAAGGTCCTGGATCAGGATTGCATGCCTCGCCTGCGCGCGGGCCAGGCGTAGGCGCTCAGCGCGGAAGATACAGGCCAGCTCGTGTAAGGCCTCGTCGAACACATCGTTGACCACCACGTAGTCAAACTCATCATAGTGCTGCATCTCGGTCACCGCATCGCGCATACGGCGGGCGATGACCTCCTCGCCATCCTGACCGCGGTCGCGCAGGCGCGCCTCCAGCACCGCGCGCGCCGGGGGTAGGATGAAGATGCCGCGCGCCTCAGGGAACAGGGCGCGCACCTGCCGGGCCCCCTGCCAGTCGATCTCGAGGATCACGTCCTGCCCAGCGGCGAGCCCCATTTCCACCGCCGCCTTCGAGGTGCCGTAGTAGTTGTCGAACACGCGCGCATGTTCGAGGAAGTCGCCGTGCTCGACCATACGCTCGAAGGTCGCATGGTCAACGAAGTGGTAGTGCACCCCATCCACCTCCCCCGGGCGCATGGCGCGAGTGGTGTGGGAGACAGACACGGCGATACCTGGCAGGGTCTCGCGCAGGGCCTTCACCAGGCTGGTCTTGCCCGCCCCGGAGGGGGCGGAGATGACGTAGAGCTGTCCTCGCATATCTCTCTCGAAGGTCTATCCGACCAGCCCACAGCAGGCTGGACGGCTCAGTAGGTCACACGGGTGGTACCGTCGCGGGCGTACAG
>JARJMX020000102.1 GCA_029335925.2 Gammaproteobacteria bacterium | reverse complement strand
CTGACGCATGCCGCGCGGCAGCGGCGGGAAGCCGTTCGCCACGCCATTGCCCATGTCCAGTACGTGCGCCACCTCGTGGATGACCACGTTGTAGCCTTCCCCCAGCCCCGAGGCGGCCACATCCGGCCAAGCCAGTACGATCACCCCGTGCCCCCAGCTCTCCCCGCTGCGCACCTCGCGACGACGGTGGACCACTCCGGCCTCGTCCATCTCCTCGATCTCCGGCACGAAGGCCTCCGGGTAGACGATGACGCGGACAATCCCATCCAGTGCATCCTCCCTGAGATTGAGGGCTGGCAGGCAGGCTAAGGCGGCGATGCGCGCGCGCATTGCGCCGGTCAGCTCTAAGTCGTCGATGGCGGTGAAGGGCGTGCGGTGCAGGAACAGGGTGGCCCGTACGCGCAGCCGGGCCAGCTCATCGGTGGTGAGCCTGTGGAGGATGGGCACGGTGGCGAGCATCGCCTGCCAGTCGGCTTCAGCGATGGGGTGGCGGGCAAGGATGCGCCGACGCTGCCAAGCCCTCAAACGCTCAAGCATGCCCCGTTCGTTGCCGCAACTTCGGTGAGCAGGCGTGCGCTGTCTTTGGGGATACGTGCCCTTGTGGTGGGGTCCACGTGCACCAGACCAAAGCGCTTGCTGTAACCAAACTGCCACTCGAAGTTATCGAGCAGCGACCAGGCGAAATAGCCACGCAGGTTCACCCCGCGTTGCAGGGCATGCAGAGCCGCCTGGATGTGTTCGTTAAGGTAGTTCACCCGCAGCGGGTCGTGGACCCGACCTTCGCTTACTGGCGGATCGGCGAAGGCTGCGCCGTTCTCGGTGATGTACAGCGGGAGGCCCCCGCTGCGCTCATGCAGCCACAGCAGGGTGTCGGTCAGCCCCTGGGGGTAGACCTCCCAGCCCATTTCGGTGTGCAGACCGGGTTGCTTGACTGCGGCGGTGTCCAGCAAGCCGCCGGGGGCATGGCGCACCACGGCGCGGGTGTAGTAGTTCAGCCCTAGCCAGTCGATCGGCTCGCGCAGGGGGGCGATCGGTTCAGCCAGCACCTCGCGCCAGGCCGCCTCGCCCAGCGCAGTGATCAGCTCCTGCGGCCACCTGCCTTGGACGATCGGGTCGAGGAACAGGCGATTCATATAGGCCTCCGCCCGAGCACGCGCGGCGTGGTCGCGAGGATCGTCGCTTGCCGCATACTTCGGCTCGATGTTCACCACCAGCCCGATGCGGTGGCGGCCGGTGGCGCGGTAGGCGCGCACGGCCTCGGCATGGGCGAGCAGCAGGTGGTAGGCGACCTTGGGGGCGAGGGCGAGGTTGGCCAGGCCCGGCGGATGCACGCCCTCGACGAAACCCGCGTGCATGATGACCCACGGCTCGTTGAGCGTGCACCAGTCCTCGATCTGGCCGTCCAGCGCCCCGGCCATTCGTTCGGTGAAGTCAGCAAAGCGCAGCGCGGTGTCGCGGTTAAGCCAGCCGCCGGCATCCTCCAGCGCAGCAGGCAGGTCCCAGTGGTGCAGGGTGGCGAAGGGCCGAATACCGTGGGCATGCAGCTCGTCCACTAGGCGTTTGTAGAAATCAAGCCCCTTAGGATTGACCTTGCCGCGGCCTATAGGCTGGATCCGCGCCCAGTTGAAGCTAAAGCGGTAGGCGGTCATGCCCAGGCGCTTGATCAGCGCCACGTCCTCACGGAAGCGGTGGTAGTGGTCACAGGCCACATCAGCAGTGTCGCCATGGGCGATCCGCCCGGCCGTATGGGTGAAGCGGTACCAGTTGCTCGGCCCGGCGCCATCCGCCAAGGGTGCACCTTCGATTTGGAAAGCGGAGGTGGCCACTCCCCAAACGAACTCGGGTGGAAAGGTCGTCATGGGCACGCACGCCCTTCGGAAGTAAAGCAATAAGGTTGGCCACGAATGGCAAAGTGCAGGGTCGTCCCTATGGGTGGCATGAAGCGGGTGGGTAGACGGGCAATCAGGGGGATATTTTCCTCATCCAGGCGGGTATAGAGCAACGTTTCATGCCCTAGGTATTCCACCGCAGTCAAAGTGGCGGAAAGGGCCGCCAGACGTTCGCAGCTCACCACCTCCAGCTGTTCGGGACGCAGGCCGAGAATGGCCGCCTCTTTCCAGGGGCCAGGCAATCGTCGCGCCGGCAATAGGTTCATCGGCGGTTGGCCGATGAAGCTGGCGACGAAGGTATTGGCCGGGCGTTCGTACAGTTCTTGGGGCGTAGCCAGCTGTTGCAGGCGTCCTTGGTGGAACACCGCAACCCTGTGGCCAAGGGTCATGGCTTCGGTCTGGTCGAGGGTGACATAGAGCATGGTGGCCCCGAGACGGCGTTGCAGCTCGGCAATCTCTGCGCGGACCTGGACGCGCAGCTTGGCGTCGAGATTGGAGAGGGGTTCATCCAGTAGGAACACCGAGGCTTCGCGCACCAGGGCGCGGCCCATGGCGACCCGCTGGCGCTGGCCGCCAGAGAGTTGCGCGGGCTTGCGTTCGAGCAACTCGCCAAGCTGGAGCATTTCTGCCACCCGGGTGATGCGCCTGGCCTGCTCGGCCGCAGGCAGATGCCGCATCTTCAATGGGAAAGCGAGGTTTTCGCGCACGCTCATGTGCGGGTAGAGGGCGTAGTCCTGGAACACCATAGCTACGTCGCGCGCCTTGGGTTCGAGCTCGTTGACCCGCCGTCCTTGGATGCGCAACTCGCCGCTGCTGATGGTCTCCAGGCCCGCGAGCATGCGCAGAACGGTCGATTTGCCGCAGCCGGAGGGGCCGACTATGACCAGAAGCTCGCCGTCCGCCACGGCAAGATCGAGCTCATCAATAACCGGGGCGGTGGCCCCCGGGTAGAGCTTGCAGACCTTGTCGAATACCACGTCGGCCATGGGGATCCCTCCTATTGGAAAAAATCTTCAGCCCCAAGCAGAGGGAGGGCACGGCGGGTGATAGGGTCGGCGGCGAAGTAGCGCTGAATCAGGTGGGGGCGCAGGTGATTGGCGAGCCCCAGGAACATCATCCCCTGGTCGAGTGCCAGGTACTTGTAGGCCACATTCCCGGTCATCGGGTGAACCGCATCATAGAAACCGAAAGGACCATAGATCGGATAGAGCTGGGCCAGCAGGCGCAGGTTGCGGGCCGCCTCCTCGGGGCGAATCATGGCGGCGAGGCCCGAGGCGTGCGGGGTCACGACATCCTCCGCATAGCCCTTCACCCCCAAAATGGAGACTCCGTACTCACCATAGCCGCCAGCTGGGTTGGCAGAGGGGGACATGCCCCAGACCGGCAGGTTGAGCACCTCCAAAGCATAGCGGCGTTGGATGTCCACATGGGCGATTGCATTAGCGCCCAAGCTTTTGGGGGCGTGGGTTTGAGCATCTAATACCAGTTCTGGCATCAAGGCCTCGAACATGCTGCCTCCCCAAGAGGGCAGATAACGGATGCCTTGCCAGACGTAATACCCGCCAATCACGGCGTGCTCAGCGACTTTGCGCAGCTTGCGCCCGACTGGGATCATGCTTTGCCAGGTCCAGTCGGCCGGGAAGGTGCGCGCCAGCCTGAACCAATGGCTCTCCGGGACATCGCCCTTGCCGATGGCAATGAGGCTGCCAAGGCGCGGTTCCGAGTACAGCAGGCCATAAACGTTTTGGGATCGCTCATGGCGCTGCACGTGGTAGCCGTGCGTCATCTGCCCGACGGACGGGTCATAGAAGAAGGCGTAGTTCTCCCGCTCAAGCAGACGGGTGATGCGCGGGTACAGATCGGGCTCGGCCATGCGCGCGACCATCAGCCCGGCGGTCAGCCAGGAGGAGTCGACGAAGGAGATGAAGTGGCTGGTGCGCTCGAGCGAGGTGGTGTCGTAATAGTTGAAGAAGAAGCCCTGGTAGGTCTCCAATTTTTCCAAGGTGGCCACGATCTGCCGCAGGCGCGCCTCGGCCGCCTTCGGCGTGATAAAGCCGAGATCGCGCGCGGCCACCACCGACATCAGGTAGAGGCCGATGTTGGTGATGTTGGTGTAATCACCGACTAGGGGCGGACCACCATGCGGGTTGACGGCGACTGTGTCGAACGGCAGGCCGCTCGGCTTATCGCGCAGGCCGTCAAGACCCCGCCATGTATCACGCGCCACACGCATAAGGAGGGCGAGGTTGTCCGTTGGCAGGCTCTCGCGCCGCACCAGCGGCGGAGGCGGAAGCTCAATGGCGCGGGCACGGATCGAGGCGCGCGCGGCCAGCTCGCCGCCACGCGCCATTTCCCAGGCCTTCTTGGCTGGGGCGACCGCACGGTCCTCCTGCGGTCCGATATGCTGGCCCGTGCGGACCAAGCTCACATCGTCGAGGAAAAAAACGCCCTTGCGATCACCGACCAGTTCCGGATCAAGCTGCAGGAAAAGCAGGCTGGGGCGTGCGCCTTCGGTGATGCCACTGAGGGCATTGAGCGGGATCAGCAGTTGGCGCCACGCGCCACTCACTCCGACGACCATAAAGCCCTGCCCCACCTGGCTGGCGGGGGAGGTGTCTTTCGTTAGGAAGCGCACACGCATCTGCAGTGGAGTGCCCTGCTTACGGCTGCTGCGTACCCACAGGCTGAGGTGGTCATAAGCGGCAATATCCACCTCGGGCAGGCGCAGCAGCAGGCCCTGGGGGGCGGCCGTCGGGGCCGTGAGGTCATAGCGCACGTGCAGAGCAAGACCGTGCTTGCCACGGCGTGGGGAAGCGGTAAGGTCGATCTTCAGTGGAGCTTGCTGGGTGGATGGGCCGGGCCACGGAATGACGCGATTGACCAGCGGTTTGCCATCATTGAAGTCCGCCAGCATGACATGGGGCAGATCTGCCGCCACCGCTGACGAGGTGGCCGCCCCGAAGAGGAGCGCCAGGCCAATGAGAATGCAGGGGAAAAGAAGGCGCCCCCAAGACGCCTCCGTCGGGCAGGAGCGGTGGCTGTCAGCCACCCAGTACTGAGATATCAGCGACACGCAGGAACAGGGCGCGCAAACGGTTGAGCAGGGCCAGACGGTTGGCACGCAAGGCTGTATCCTCGGTCATCACCATCACCCCATCGAAGAAGGCATCCACGGCCTCGCGCAGGTGAGCCAGGCGCCCTAGGGCGGCGGTGTAGTCGCCGGCGGCGAACAGCGGGGCGAGCTCCCCCTCGAGCTGCTGCACGCGCTGGGCCAGCTTGCGTTCGGCGGGGTCATCAAGCAGGGCTGTATCGATTCGGCTGGGTAGTTCGCCCTCCACCTTCTTGAGGATGTTGGCGATGCGCTTGTTGGCGGCGGAGAGACTCTCCGCCTGCGGCAGGGCAAGGAAGTCGTTGACTGCCTGGGCACGGCGCTCGAAGTCGAGTGGGCGCAACGGGCGGGTGGCGAGCACGGCCTCGAACACATCAACACGGATGCCGCGGTCCTGGGCATAAGCGCGCATGCGTTCGAGCATGAAGTCGAACACGGTCTCGACCACGGACTTGGCGTCCACCCTGGACTGCAGGCCCTCGGCGGTGAAAGCGAGCAGGGCGTGCAAATCGAGGTCAAGCTCACGCTCGATCAGGATGCGTAGCACACCAAGCGCGGCACGGCGCAGGGCGAACGGATCCTTGGCACCGGTTGGGCCCTGGCCGATGGCGAAGATGCCGACCAGCGTGTCGAGGCGCTCGGCCAGCGCCAGGGCCTGGCCGACGCGCGTTTCCGGCAGGGCGTCCCCCGCCCGGCGCGGCATGTAGACCTCGTCCAGCGCCTGGGCCACCTCGGCATGCTCACCGTCGTGACGCGCCAGGTAGCGGCCCATGACGCCTTGCAGCTCAGGGAACTCGCCGACCATGCCGGTCATCAGGTCGCACTTGGCAAGCAGGGCGGCGCGTGCGGCGCGCTCCATGTCGGCGCCAATCAGCCCGGCAATGTGGCGGGCCAAGCGCATGACGCGCTCGGTCTTGTCGTATAGGGTGCCGAGCCGCTGCTGAAAGACCACGGTCTTGAGGCTTTCAAGGTGCGCGGACAGCGGCTGCTTACGATCCTCGCGCCAGAAGAACTCGGCGTCCGAGAAACGTGGACGAATCACGCGCTCGTTGCCTTCGCGCACCGCGGCCGGGTTGCGGCTATCGATGTTCACCACCGTGATGAAATGCGGAAGCAGCTCGCCGGCCTCATCCAGCAGCGGAAAGTAGCGCTGGTGACCCTGCATGGTGGAAATCAGGGCCTCCTTGGGTACCTCAAGGAAACGCGGCTCGAAGTTACCGGTCACTACGCGCGGCCACTCGGTCAGCGCGGTCACCTCATCCAGCAGATCATCATCCAGCACGGCGCGGCCACCCAGTTCACAGGCGGCGGCTTCGATCTGGGCGCGGATCATGGCACGACGAGCCTGAAAGTCGGCGATCACGTGGCCGACGCCCTCCAACAACGCGGCGTAGTCGCTGGGCGCGGGAATGGGCAGAGGCGCGGGATGGTGGAAGCGGTGGCCGCGGGTCGTATGGCCGGTGCGCACTCCCAAGATCTCGGCATCGATCACATCCTTGCCGAACAACAGCACGATCCAGTGCACCGGGCGCACGAAGGTGGCCTCCCCCGCTCCCCAGCGCATGCGCTTGGGAATGGGAAGCTCATCGAGCGCGGCGCGCAGCATATCCGGGATCAACGTCTGTGCCGGTTGGCCGGGCTGCATGGCACGGTAGATCATCCATGCGCCTTTGTCGGTGATCCGTTCCTCAAGCTGATCCACGCTCACTCCGCAGGAGCGGGCGAAACCCTCCAGCGCCTTGCTCGGACGGCCTTCGTCGTCGAACGCGGCATTCACCGCCGGGCCGCGGCGCTCCACCTCGCGGTCGGGCTGGCGCTCGGCCACGCCTTGCACCAGGACCGCGAGGCGGCGTGGCGTGGCATACACGGTGTGGCCTTGGGGCGCGAGGCCTGCGTCATACAGGCGGCGCACCATGCCGTCGGCCAGAGCGTTGGCAAGGGTCATCAGGGCCTTGGGCGGCAGCTCTTCGGTGCCGACTTCGATGAGGAGGTCACGGGTGCTCATGCGGCGGCCTCCTGGCTACGTGCCACCATCGGGAAGCCCAGCCGCTCGCGCGAGGCATAGTAGGCCTCGGCCACGCTGCGGGCCAGCTCGCGCACGCGCAGGATGAAGCGCTGGCGTTCGGTGACGGAGATCGCGCGGCGCGCATCCAGCAGGTTGAAGGTGTGCGAGGCCTTGAGCACCTGCTCGTAAGCCGGCAGCGGCAGGTTTAGTTCCATCAGGCGCTTGGCCTCGTTCTCGCATTGGTCAAACAGGCCAAACAGAAACTTTACGTCGGCCTGCTGGAAGTTGTAGGTGGACTGCTCCACCTCGTTCTGGTGATAGACGTCGCCGTAGGTGATCACTCCGTTCGGGGTCTTGGCCCAGATCAGGTCGTAGACGCTCTCCACGCCCTGCATATACATCGCTAGACGCTCCAGGCCGTAGGTGATCTCGCCGGTCACTGGGCGGCAGTCCAGCCCACCGACTTGCTGGAAGTAGGTGAACTGGGTCACCTCCATACCGTTCAGCCACACCTCCCAGCCCAAGCCCCAGGCCCCCAGGGTGGGGGATTCCCAGTTGTCCTCGACAAAGCGGATGTCGTGGGTCAACGGGTCGAAGCCCAGCATGCGCAGCGAGCCAAGGTAGAGCTCCTGGAGCTCCAGGGGGGAAGGCTTCATCACCACCTGGAACTGGTAATAGTGCTGCAGGCGGTTGGGATTCTCGCCGTAGCGTCCATCGGTCGGGCGGCGCGAGGGCTGGACATAGGCCGCGTTCCAGGGCTCCGGTCCCACGGCGCGCAGGAAGGTGGAGGGGTGGAAGGTGCCTGCCCCCACCTCCATGTCCAGCGGTTGAAGAACGGCGCAGCCCTGGCGGGCCCAGTAGTCCTGCAGGGCGAGGATCAGGCCCTGGAAGGTGGAGAGATCGTAGCTGGATGACATAAGAGGGTCTTGCGAACGGCCAGAAAATGGCCGCAGTATAGCCGCACAGCCCCGCTGCCGTTAACGGAGACCTGCATCATGAACAGTTCTGTGGATGAGATCGACCACCGCAGCACCCGGCGCGAGTTCTTGTACGGCGAGCTGCACCGACGCGATTTGTTGCCCGAGCCGCACGCCATGCTAGCGCGCTGGTTGAAGGCTGCCGAGGCGGTCGGCAATTTCGATCCCACCGCCATGGCCCTCGCCACGGCCACACCGGACGGCCGACCCTCGGTGCGCTGGGTCTTGCTCAAGCACTTTGATGCACGCGGGCTGTGCTTCTACACCGACCGGCGCAGCCGGAAGGGTAGGGAGCTTGCCGCTAACCCGTGGGCCTCGGTGGCCTTCTATTGGCCGGAGAACGATCGTCAAGTCCGGGTCGAAGGGAGGGTCGAACCCTTGTCTGAAGCCGACAATGAGGCCTATTTCAACCAGCGTCCCGTCGGCAGCCGCTTTGCTGCTGCGGCCTCACATCAAAGTCAGCCGATTGCAAGTCGTGCCGAACTCGAGGCGCGTGTCGAGGCGCTCAAGCAGATGTATCCTGCGGGCAATGTGCCGCGTAACCCTGCTTGGGGCGGTTTCCGCCTTCTGCCTGAGGTGTACGAGTTCTGGCAGGGGCGGGAGAGCCGCCTGCACGACCGCTTCACCTACACCCGCACGGCGGATGGCTGGGCCATCCAGCGCCTGATGCCTTGATGTTTTGAGTCAAGAAGGACATGAATGGCTTCTCATCAGCCTTTTTCGCTGCGAATTTTCGTGGTTGACGGAGATCCTGACGGTCTGCGCATCGTAGAGCGAAGCAACTGGATTGGTCGAGCCGTTATCTTTCCGCGATCGTTGCTGCCTGCGGTGAAGGAGCGGGATGAATTCGCGCAGACAGGGGTGTATCTGCTGATTGGTCCGCGAGAGGATGGTGAGGGTGAGATGCTTTATGTCGGGGAGGGCGATCCGGTAGGTCCTCGCCTCGAGTTTCATTATGCGAAGAAGGATTTTTGGAGTCGGGCGGTTTTCTTTGTCGCAGGATCGGGACAGCTCAACAAAGCTCATGTGCAATTTCTTGAAGCGCAGCTGATCCAGAAAGCCAAGGCGGCCAAGCGCATGCCGCTCGACAACGTCAATCAACCATGTGAGCCCACGTTGTCCGAGGCAGACGAAGCGGACATGCAGGTGTTTTTGGATAACTTGCTTGGCATTCTGCCCGTCATAGGAATTCATGCATTTGAGCTTGCTCAGCGCCCTGGGGCTGAAAAGATGCGAAACAACCTCCTCTTTTGTCATGGGAAGGGCATCGAGGCGCGTGGGTTCGAGTCAAGCCAGGGATTCGTTGTGCTCAAGGATTCGCAAGCGGTCCTCACGACCGCGCCATCCATGAAGGAACATGCACGAGGAATGTATGACTTGCGTGAAGAGCTTATTCAGAACGCTGTCCTCGAATTGCGCGGTGATTCTTATGTGTTCAAGCAGGATTACGTCTTTAGCTCACCGTCAGCGGCTTCTTCGGTGGTGCTCGGGCGTCCTTCAAATGGACGCATGGAGTGGCAGGATGCCCAGGGCCGCACATTGAAGGCCATCCAGGAGGCGCAGGCTGGCGCATTGCAGGGTGCGGCTAACGGCGCCTGATATCGTGAATCAAGATATTCCGGACTGGCTCATGGCCCCCGACCGCATCCAGCTCGCACCCACGTGGAAGGCGGCCCTGGCAGACGAGTTTGCGCAGGATTACATGACCGCCCTGCGCGCCTTCCTGCTCGCCGAGCTTAGGGCCGGCAAGCGCATTCACCCGAATCCGGACGAGTGGTTCAACGCCTTCAACCACACCCCCTTGGATAAAGTGCGCGTGGTGGTCCTAGGGCAGGACCCCTACCCCACGCCGGGGCATGCGCATGGCCTGTGCTTCTCGGTGCGGCCTAAGGTGCGGCCGCTGCCCAAGTCGCTGCAGAACATCTTCAAGGAGCTGGAGGATGATCTGGGGATCCGCAATACCTGTGGCAGCCTGATGCCCTGGGCTGACCAGGGGGTGCTGCTGCTCAATGCCGTGCTGACGGTGGAAAGCGGCAAGCCCGCGAGTCACCACGGCAAGGGCTGGGAGCGCTTTACCGACCGTGCCGTGCAGGTGCTCAACGCCCAGGAGCGGCCGCTGGCCTTCGTGCTCTGGGGGCGTCCGGCGCAGCAGAAGGGCGCGCACATCGACCGTGCGCGGCACCTCGTCCTGGAGGCCCCGCACCCCTCGCCCCTGTCCGCCCATCGCGGCTTCTTCGGCAGCCGGCCGTTCTCGAAGATCAACGCCTTCCTCGAAAGCCACGGGCAGCCGCCGATCGACTGGCGCACCTGAAACCAAGCCGGTCTAGGCATGAGCAGTTGCTAAAATTCTGTTGCGCTCAAGATTTACCAAGGTATATTTCGCATGTCGTCATCACACGGACAACATATCGATGCCCTGAACGAGGCCTTCACCGCGCCGCTGGTGCTGCAGCTCGGCGGGGGCGAGGTCTCCGCACGCCGCCTGGCCCTGCTGGCCGGGGTGGCCGAGACCGGTTCGATCAGCGGGGCCGCGCGGCATGTGGGCATGACCTACAAGGCGGCCTGGGACGCGATCGAGGCGATGAACAACCTCGCCGGACAGCCGCTGGTGCAGAGCCAGCACGGCGGCAAGTACGGTGGAGGAGCGCGCCTGACGCCCTTGGGTAAGCGCATTCTGGCGACCCAGCGGCGCCTCGAGCGTGTCCTTGGGGCGGTGCTCGAGCAGTTCCGGAAGGAGGACGGCGGACTGGAAACCATGGGCGAGAGCCTGTTGATGCTAAGGAGCCTGTACATGAAGACCAGCGCACGCAATGCACTGCGCGGCACTGTCGAGAACGTCCGCCACGGCGCGGTCAATAGCGAAATCACACTCCGTCTACAGGGGGAGGATTGCTTACATGCCATCGTCACCAAGGAGTCTGCGCAGTCCCTGCGGCTTGAACCCGGTAAGGTGGCCACGGCCATCATCAAGGCGTCGTGGGTGATTCTGGCAGCGCCTGAGGAGTGCATCCGTATCTCGGCACGCAATCGTCTCTGCGGCACCATCAAGCGGATCCAGGAGGGCGCGGTGAATGCGGAGGTGGTGCTGGAACTGCCGGGCGGGAACACGCTGGCCGCCATCATCACCGAAGCCAGTCTCGAGGAACTCGGTTTTAAGGTCGGTGATGGTGCATGTGCCTTGATCAAGGCCAGCCACATCATCCTGGCCGTGGACGATTAACCCTTCAAAACGAGGTCAAAATCATGCGTATGTTCAAAATTCTGGCCCTGGTGGCAGGGCTTGGTCTTTCTTCCCTTGCTATGGCCGACGAGGCCAAAGTCGCCGCCGCCGCTGACCTCAAATTCGCCTTCGATGAGCTGAAGGTGCTGTTTGAGAAAAAACATCCCGAGCACAAGCTTGAGATGATCATGGGCAGCTCGGGCAAATTCAAACACCAGATCGAAAACGGCGCACCGTTTGACGTCTATTTCTCGGCCGATGTCGAATTCCCGAAGGCCCTGGTGGCGAGCGGCCATGCCGTGGCTCCCGTTACGACCTACGCCTTCGGCCGCGTGGTGCTCTGGAGTGCTAAGCATGACGCCACCAAGCTGACCTTGGAGGATCTGCCCAAGGACACCTTCCGCAAGGTCGCCATCGCGGCCCCAGATCACGCACCTTACGGCTTGCGCGCCAAGGAGTCCCTGCAGCATGCCAAGGTCTGGGACAAAATCGAGGGCAAAATGGTGTACGGTGAGAACATCGCCCATACCGCTCAGCTGATCGAAACCCAAGCGGCCGACATCGGCATCATCGCCCTCTCGCTCGCGATCAACGACAAGCTCAAGAGCAAGGGTGGGTATTACCTTATTCCGGCAGAGTTCCACGAGCCACTGGAGCAAGCTTATGTCATAACCAAGCATGGAGAAAACAACAAGGCTGCCCATGCCTTCGCCGAATTCATGCGCAGCGAGGATGCACGTAAGGTCATGCGCCGTTACGGCTTCCTCCTACCGGGTGAGACGGTGGAATAAGCTATGCTGGGGCTGACTGCAGCGGAGTGGCAAGCGATTGCCTTGACGGCTAAGCTTGCTACGCTCACTACTTTGATCCTTCTGATACTGTCCGCCCCCTTAGCATGGTGGATGGCGCACACCCAGAGCCGGATGGGCCATGTGGTGGCGGCCCTGGTGTCGCTGCCGCTGGTGTTGCCTCCTACGGTGATCGGCTTCTATCTGCTTATCGCCCTCGGCCCGCAAGGCTTCGTGGGTGGCTCGCTGGAGAAGTTTGGACTGCATCATCTGGCCTTCAGTTTCTGGGGCATCCTGATCGGTTCGGTCATCTACTCCCTACCCTTCGCGGTGCAGCCCCTGCGCGACGCCTTTGCCGCCATTGGCAGCCGCTATCTGGATGCGGCCTCCACCCTTCGCGCC
>JARJMX020000042.1 GCA_029335925.2 Gammaproteobacteria bacterium | reverse complement strand
GGGGTCAGCAGACCTGCGCCTACAGCTACCCCCACAGCGCTGGCAGCTAGGCTACCCTTCAGGAATACACGACGGTTGCTCTGCATGGTGTTCTCCTCATGTTTGAGTTGTGTGTCTAAACACGCCAAGTATCAATGCAAGGGGTGTGCCAACTTTGCATCAGGCGGGAGTCGCCGCCTCCGTGCCACCCGCCGCAGAACAAGAAAGTCTTAGAAGAACAGAGCCTTGGCGCCGCAATCGCGGCCACCGGGTTGACACAGCGCGGCGCTCAGCCTCGCAGACCGGCAGCGCATCGACGCCCGGCGCCCTCCTGGCATTGCATAAGGCAACGCCCAGGCGTTGCATATTGCAATCACCCCTCGCCGAAGGTTTGCAATTTGCGCCATAGAGTGGACTTATTGATACCCAAGGCGCGTGCCGTCTGCTCGCGGTTACCGTCCAGGCGACGCAGGGTCTTGAGGATGTAACGCCGCTCCAGCTCCTCCAGCGTGGGGTGATCAGCATCGATGGGCGCCTCGTCAGGGGGCTCGGTACCCCTGGCCCCGGCCAGAGCATCGGGCGTGACATGGACGCGCTGCGTGGCAAGGCTTGCCGCGGTGGGCCTTGGGGCGGATTCCGCCCGTGGACGCAGGACCGCGTCCCCCGGCATCCTGTCGATGTGCAGCACAGGTTGCTCGGCCAGCGCGACATGACGCTCGATCAGGTTCTTCAGCTCGCGCACATTGCCGGGCCAGTCGTAGGCTATGAGCTTGTCCATGCTGGCCTCATCGAAACCGTCCACATCGCGGTGGTAGCGCTCGGCGAACTCGCGCACAAAATGACGGACGAGGTCGGGAATGTCCTCGCGCCGCTCCCGTAGCGGCGGCATACGTAGTTTGACTACGTTCAGTCGGTGGTAGAGGTCATGGCGAAACCGCCCTTCCTCCACCATCTGCGCCAGGTCGCGGTTGCTGGCGACAACGAAGCGCACGTCGATATCGATCGGCTGCACGCCGCCTACGCGGGTGACCTGCTGTTCCTGCACCACGCGTAGGAGCTTGGTCTGCATGGCATCGGAGATATTGCCAATCTCATCAAGGAACAAGGTGCCGCCGGAGGCCATCTCCAAAAGGCCGCGCTTGGTCTGGTGGGCGCCGGTGAAGGCGCCTTTTTCATGACCGAACAGTTCGCTTTCCAAGAGGCTGCCGGTAATCGCACCGCAGTCAATCACCACGAAAGGCTTGTCGGCAAAATCCGACAATTCATGGACGGCGCGCGCGGCGAGTTCCTTGCCGGTACCGGATTCGCCCTCGATCATCACATTCACACGGACGTCGTGGATCTTTTCGATCACTTTGTATACGGCGCGAATGGCTGGCGAGTCGCCCAGCATTCCGCCGTAGCGCCGCGCAGGCCCACTCTTGCGCGGGCTGCGATCGAGCTGCTCGCGCGTCAGCTCGAGCAGCTCATCCATCTCAAACGGCTTCTTGATGAAGTCGGTCGCACCAAGGCGCAGGGCCTCGATCGCATCGTCTATGGTCGAGTAGCCGGTGATGAGTATGAACGGCAAGCGAAGGTGGCGCGCGCGCACCGCCTGCAACAGCTCGATACCATTCATACCGGGCATCTTCAGGTCAGAGATGATAAGCGCTGGCGTGGGATTCTGGTTGAGCCGTGCCAACGCCTGTCGCGGATCACGGAACACCTCCACGGCGAAGGCTTCGCGCCGGGCGAAGCGGGCGAACAATTTACCGGAATGCGGGTCGTCGTCGACGAACAGGACGGTGGGTTTGGATGCGGTCATAAGGTCGGCCCCTCAGACGAGGTGAGGCGCGGCGAGGTAGGGGTCAGCGGGACCTCAAAGCAGGCCTCGACGCCACCGCCATCCTCGCGGTTGTGGATGGAGAGGATGCCACCATGGTACTGGATGATGCCGAGGCTGATCGACAGACCAAGGCCAGTCCCCTCGCCCACTCCCTTGGTGGTAAAAAACGGATCGAAGATGCGCGCCAGGACCTCGGGCGGCATACCCGGCCCATCATCGCGCACGCAGACGCGTAACTTTCCGCCCTCGCAGGCAGCACTCACCTGGATGCGCCCCCCCGGTGGAGTGGCATGCAGGGCATTCTGCAGCAGGTTGAACAATACCTGCTGGAGCTGGTCAGCGTCGGCCTCTGCCATGCAGGCCGGGTCACAGGCGATTAGGTCGAAATGCACATCCACGGCCATCGCCTCCGGCTCCAGACGTTCCACCGTCTCACGCAACCAAGGGCAGACCCGAAAGACGCGGTACTCCGGCGGCAACTGGCGGGCAAAGTTCATGACCCCGCGCACGATGCGGCTGGCGCGCAGGGCCTCCTCGCGCAGGTCGTGTATATCCTCGCGCAAATCTCGCGCCGAGGGTGGGATCGCTCGCTCGATCAGGGTGGCCAAGGAGAGGATGTTGTTGAGCGGGTTATTGATCTCATGACCGATCCCTGCGGCCATCTGGCCGATACTGGCGAGCTTGGCCTGCTGCATCGCACGGCGTTCGGCCCGGCTGCGCTCATCCTCAGCGGCACGCAGACGATCCGCCATGCGGTTGAAGTCGGCCTCCAACTCGCGAATCTCGCGCGTCCGACTGGCGACCGCCACCCGCCGCGCGGGGTTGGCCGCGAACTCGCGCAGTGCCTCACGCAGGCGCAAGATAGGACCGGCAATATAACGGGCCCCCAGTACCGCGAGCAGGGCCGAGGCGATAAAGGCGAGCAGGAAGAGCAACCACAGCGCCTGGCGCAGGCCGACGTAAGGTGCGTGCAGGGTGTGGCCGGGTACCGCGAAGGCCAGTACCCAGCCGATCAGCTGATTGGGATAGGGGTGGTACTCCTGATAATAGATGCGCCATTTACCATCGCGCGTGTTGAACACGCCAAAGGGGCGCTGCTGGATGTGCTCCCACAGCTCGGCCTGATCGAGACTTTGCAGCCGCACCTCGTGCGGTTTAGGTGTACTGAAGCGGGTCTCCAGCCGGTCGTGGTAGAGCAGAAGGCCGTTGCGCCGGGCGTTATCCATGTTGCGCTCAACGATCAGCAACTCAGCCCCTGGCGGACGCGGCACCAGGCGCAGGATGCGGTCGAGGTACTCACCGAAGGTGTTCACCGCGAGTACCGCCGCCGGCCGGGGGCCCTCCCCGAGCGGCACCAGGGCGGTGAGCATGGTCAAGGTCTGGCCGGTGAGCAAGTCCCAGCGGCTCTGCGGCAGCTGCATGAAGCTGATCTCACCCATGGGGAGCTGGCGCAAGCTGCGACTGAAGGTGCTGTCCATCAGCTCCTCCTCGGCATACTCCACGCTGCCAAGACTGGGATAGATGGCAGGGGATGCGCGCCCGCCGCTCACCTTGATCAAAGTATTGCCCTGCCCATCCAGCACCCGCAGGCTGCCCAACCCCGGCACCGTGCGCTGCAGGGTGAGCAGGAACTGGGTGAGCTGGTTGCGCAACGGCAGGAAGTCAGGATGGCGTGCCCCCTCGTTGGCGGCCCGCGCCACCGGCAGGAAATCCTGCATCGCCGCGGACTGGGCGATGCCGCGGATCACCTCACGCTCATAGGCAAGATGGTTGTCGATCTCGGTGCTGAGGGCATTGAGGCGCGTATTGATATCGCGGTCAACCTCATCAAGATAGCGCTGCTCGCTCATAACCAGCAGGACGAGCGTCAAGCCCAGCAAGGGCAGGCCGGTGGCAAAGAGGGTCCAGAGGAAAATACTGCTGCGCAGGCGCATGAAACTCGGGCCGTTCTTGGTCTTCTAGCAAAACTTACTTACCTCACCCGTCAGGTCGCTGGACTTAAGACGTGCGCGATGCCGGAAAGCGGCTCAGCGACGAGGCCTGGTTTGAGGGGTGGCTGAACATGGCCTTAACCTTCATCGTGCGCTGACGCGCTTGGCCCACCACAGGCGGGCCTTGAGCCCCCAGCTGGTGGTGTAGCCGGTCTCGATAAAGCGGATGCGGCCTGCCCCATCGACCACCAGGTGCAGCGGTACCCCCTTCACCCCAAACCCGGCGACCAGGCGTCCATCCGGATCGTTGATTACGGGCAGCTTTACGCCCTCTCCGGCAAGGAAGGCGCGCACCGCTGCATCATCCCCCGAACGCCAGGCGATGCTTACCACAGGCACATCGCGTGCCAGCCGCGCCATGCCGGAAAGCTCCATGCGACAGACCGGGCACCAGCTACCCCAAATGTGCACGATAAAACCTTGCCCGGCCAAGGCCGCCGTATCGACCTCTTGCCCCGTCAGGGTCTGGCCAGCGAGGCGCGGCAGGATTTCGCCCGTCATCTTGGGCGCATGCCAGGCGCGCAGGGCGAGGATGATGGCGAACAGCACGAAGGCCTCCAGCAACCAACGCGGCAGTCGCGAGCAAAAAGGGCGTTTTTCTTGCGACATATCGAGCTATGATGCGGCAATGAGCCGCATCAAACCATCCATCCTTGCCGTCACCCCCCTCGCACGGACGCGCATCTTCAAGATCGAGGAGGTGCACCTGCGCTTTTCCAACGGCGTCGAGACCCGTTACGAGCGTCTGGTAGGCAGCCCACACGGAGCGGTGCTGACCGTGGCACTCAACGCCGCTGGCGAGGTGTTGTTGACTCGCGAATATGCCGTCGGTCTGCACCGCTACGAACTCGGCCTACCAAAGGGCCGGATCGAAGACAGCGAGTCACCACTTGCAGCCGGGGTGCGGGAATTGCGCGAGGAAACTGGCTTCGGTGCCCACCGCGCCGAGCTTTTGGGCGAACTGACCCTCGCCCCCGGCTACAGCAGCCAGCGCACCTTTGTCGTTCTTGCCCGCGATTTGCACCATGCACCCTTGCCGGGCGATGAGCCGGAGCCGATCGAGGTCGTCCCCTGGCCGCTCGAGCGACTCGGGGAGCTGATCAGCCTGCCCGAGTGCAGCGAGGCCCGCACCCTGGCCGCGCTGTTCATGACCCGCGAGTACCTTGCTGGCGAGGGCCGGAGATGAGTCGAGCACCGCTCCCCGAAGGAGCCCTGGGCAGGATGCCCGAGGGAGACAAGGGCCGGATGAAGATCGACGACGCGCTGCTCGAGGCCGTGCGCCGCCTGGCCCTGGAGGCCGGCGAGGCCATCATGCGCATCTATGCTGGAAAATTCGATATTGTCGCCAAGAGCGACCATACCCCGGTCACCGCAGCGGATCTTGCCGCCCACCGCCTGATCGAGGCGGGCCTGCGCAAACTCGCCCCACAGCTGCCAATGCTGTCCGAGGAGGGTGCGGACATCCCCTATGCCACCCGCCTGCAGTGGTCGCAGTACTGGCTGGTCGATCCGCTTGACGGCACCCGTGAGTTTATCAAGCGCAATGGCGAGTTCACCGTCAACATCGCCCTGATCGACGGCCAGGAGGCCGTGCTCGGGGTGGTGCACGCGCCGGCCCTTGGCGTCACCTACGGCGCTCGACGCGGCGGCGGGGCGTGGAAGTGGACGGACTCCCAGCCGCTGCGCATCCAAGCCCATCCTCAGGCGACCATCCCGCCCCGTGTGGCCACCAGCCGCTCGCATGAGAATGAACGCATCCGGGCCTACCTTAAGGCCTTAGGCGCACATACTCGCTTGCCCATGGGCAGTGCGCTCAAATCCTGCCTGGTGGCCGAAGGTACCGCGGACCTCTATCCCCGCCTCGGCCCCACCTTCGAATGGGACACCGCCGCCGCCCAGTGCATCGTCGAGGAGGCGGGGGGCTTTATGACCGACACCGCCATGCACCGCCTTTGCTACAACAGCAAGGAATCGCTGCGCAATCCGGAGTTCTTTGTGTTCGGCGATGCCAAAATCGACTGGTCCGCCTTCCTCCCCTCGACCTGAGGGATTCCCTTCTCTCACCCCTTGCGTGCGCGCAGGCCCAACTTCTCATTGTCCCAGGTCGCCAGGTACTCGTCGGTCGGCGGCAGCTGCAGATGGAAGCCTTGCTTGCGCAAATTGGTCATCACCGTCACTACGTCCTCACGCGCCAGTTTGCGTCCTGGCGTCAGACAAAGGCGCATGACCTCCGCGGGCTTGCGTCCCATCCGCTGGCGCAGGGGTTCGGGCACCTCGTCATACGGCATGTCGGCGCGCAGATAAAGGTACATGCCGTCCTTCAGGCGACTTTTGTAAATGATGCAGTCGATGGAGTCGTTCATACGCAAATGTGTTCAAAAAACAGCGAACCCCGCCAAAGCGGGGTTCACGGAGGAAGGCGCGGGAAGCATCAGCCCTTGTGGTAGTCCCACACCTTCTGCACTTCGTTCTTGGAGCCGAGGATGACCGGCACGCGCTGGTGCAGCTTGGAGGGCTGGATCTCCATGATGCGCTCGTAACCGGTGATGGACATGCCGCCGGCCTGCTCGACAATCATGGACATGGGATTGGCCTCATACATCAGGCGCAGTTTGCCCCCCTTATCGCGGGTCTTGCTGTCGATGGGGTACATGAAGATGCCGCCCCGGGTGAGGATGCGGTGCACCTCGGCCACCATGGAGGCGACCCAGCGCATGTTGTAGCGCTTGCCCAAAGGGCCGGTCTCGCCAGCGATGCAGTCGGCGACGTACTTCTGCACCGGCTCTTCCCAGAAGCGCTGATTGGACATATTGATGGCGAACTCGGCGGTATCGGCCGGTATGGTGATGTTCGGATGGGTGAGCATGAACTCACCGATATCCTTATCCAGGGTAAAGCCGTTTACCCCATGACCGGTGGTGAGAATCATGATGGTGGATGGCCCATAGATGCAATAACCGGCCGCGACCTGCTCGGTACCAGCCTGCAGGAAGTCCTGCTCGGTCGGATTGGCCACACCTTCCGGCGCGCGCAGGATGGAGAAGATGGTGCCAACTGTCACGTTGACGTCGATATTGGACGAGCCATCCAGCGGATCGTACACCACCAGGTATTTGCCGCGACGGGCGGTGGCCGGCAGGTTGTAGACTGCGTCCATTTCTTCCGAGGCCAAGGCTGCCACCTGACCGCCGCGCGCGAGGGTATTGGTGAACACGTTGTTGGTGATGACATCCAGCTTCTTCTGAGTCTCGCCCTGCACGTTCTCGGTCTCGGCGGAGCCGAGCACGCCGATCAGGTTGCCCTTGTTAACGTAACTGGAGATAACCTTGCACGCGCTAACGATATCGTTCATCAGCAAGGTGAACTCGCCGGTGGCGCCCGCGTGGGTGCGCTGATTCTCGATCAAAAAGTGAGTGAGACTGGTACCGATCTGCATGCCGAGCTCCTTTTAGTGAGGGCAATATCTTGGAAATATCACGCTCGCATAATAGCTTTGAGCCTTGTCGGCGACAATCGAAAGCCCCATGCCCCGCAACATCCTCTATGCCCAGTCCGGCGGCGTGACCGCCGTCATCAATGCCTCCGCCTGTGGCGTGATCGAGACCGCACACCGACATCCGGAAGCCTTCGGCAAGGTTCTGGCCGCGCGCGACGGCATCCTCGGCGTGCTGCACGAGGACCTGTACGACCTTTCGCTGGAGGACGCCGACCAGATCGCCGCGCTGCGCCACACCCCCGGTGGGGCCTTCGGCTCCTGCCGGGCGGATCTGGATGATCCCGCGAACCACCCGGAGCAGTACGAGCGCCTGGTGGAAGTACTACGGGCGCATGACATCGGCTACTTTTTCTACAACGGCGGTGGCGGTTCCATGCTCACCGCGGCCAAGGTGGCGCGTTTCGCTCGCGCGAGGGGCTTGGATTTAACCGTCATTGGCATCCCCAAGACCATCGACAACGACCTGCCACAAACCGACACCAGCCCCGGTTTCGGCTCGGCCGCCAAATACATCGCCACCAGCGTGCGTGAGGTCAGTCTGGATCTTGCGGCCATGGCCGGGACCTCGACCAAGGTGTTCATTCTGGAAGTGATGGGCCGCCACGCCGGGTGGCTGGCGGCCGCTGCAGGCCTGGCCTTCGAGGAAGACGACGCCCCCCTCATCCTTTTGCTTGCCGAGGTCAGTTTCGATGAGGCGCGCTTCCTCGCCAAACTGGATGAGGTCGTGGCCCGGCATGGCTGGTGCATTGTGGTTGCCGCCGAAGGATTGATGTGCGGTGACCGGTTCTGCGCCCAGGCCACCACCAGCCCGACCTTCGGCCATGAGCAGCTTGGCGGATTGGCCCCGCGCCTCGCCCAGCTCACCCGTGGACATGGTTACAAGACCCATTGGGCGGTGTCCGACTACTTCCAGCGTTCCGCCCGCCATCTTGCCTCGCGCGTGGACGTGGAGCAGGCCTATGCCTGTGGCGCGGCGGCGGTCAGCCTCGCGCTCGAAGGGCGCACCGACGTGATGGTTGCCATCCGCCGCACCTCGGATGAGCCCTACCTGTGGACCCTCGAAGGCGTGCCGCTGGAGGCGGTAGCCGACGTCGAGCTCCCCGTACCTGCAGACTACATCCGGGCCGATGGCTATGGCATCACCGCCGCGGCGCGCCGCTACTTGCGCCCCCTAATCCAGGGCGAGGACATTCCTCCTTTCCGCGATGGACTGCCCATCTTTGCCGAATTGCGCCTGGCGCGCGTGGCGAAAAGGCTGCCGCCATGGACGGGCAAACCCTAGGGAAATACTGAAAAAATCCATCCATGGATTTTTTCAGCTCGGCTCACCGCGAAGTGAATTCGCGGTGGCCTTCGCGAATCAAGGACTTGCACCCTTGTTCGCGTCGGGGCATCCCTGCCTAGGACAGGAACCGCTCAGTTATTCAGCGGTTCCCTAAGTCCATGGACTATAGTTGATTCGTCGGCCCCATCGGAAGCGGACGACAACCTCTCCCGTGCCCTCTTCCTCCAGGGTGAGCTCCAACCTCAGCATCCTCGACCAGGCCCTACGCGAAACGCCCGTCCACTACCACGCGGACCTGCGCAACCTCCATCACCGCGATGGACTAGCAAGGATCGGGGGCGCCACACCCACGGTTCTACTCGCCGAAGATGAACCAGCGCACCCTTGAGCACCTGAAGCTCAAGAACGCCCTGCACCGCGCGCTGGAGTGCAGTAAATTCCTGCTCTACTACCCGCCGAGGCTGGACTCGCCACCGGCCCGGTCTGCGGTGCGAAGGCCCTGCTGCGCTGGCAACGGTCGCCCCCCCTCTTGTCAGGGGGGATTAGGGCGGGGGTGAGCCACGCTTCAGATCGGCGGCAGCGTTGGAATAGAAGGGGACTCGGACGCGCCCACCTCGGGCTCGGCAACGCCCTGGAAGATGGGCTCGTCACCAAAGTTCATACGCCACTCCAGGTCGCGGCGGGAGTCGCACTGGCGCAGCGCCTCCTCCTTGCTGATCAAGCCCTGCTGGTAGAGGTCGAACAGGGCCTGGTCGAAGGTCTGCATGCCGGTGATGCCACCCTTGGCCATGACGGCAGGGATCTCGTCCACCCGCCCGCGGCGGATCAGGTCGCTGATGTAGGGCGAATTGAGCAGCACCTCGACCGCCGGCAGACGCTTGCCGTCCACGCCCATCACCAAGCGCTGGGAGATGATGGCTTTGAGGTTGAGCGAGAGGTCCATCAACAGTTGGTCACGCGCCTCAGGCGGGAAAAAGCGCAGCATGCGATCCAGCGCCTGATAGCTGTTGGTGGAGTGGAGGGCGGACAAGCACAAGTGGCCGGTATCGGCAAAGGCGATGGCATGACTCATCGTCTCCTTATCGCGGATCTCGCCGATCAGGATCACGTTCGGCGCTTCGCGCATCGCTTCCTTGAGGGCGCTGGCATAGGAGTGGGTATCGACGCCGACTTCGCGCTGATTAACGATGGAGCGGCCATGTCTGAAGGCAAATTCCATCGGGTCCTCAATGGTCAGGACATGGCCGCTGCGGTTCTTCACCCGATAGTCGATCATGGCGGCGAGGGTCGAGGACTTGCCCGAACCGGTGGCACCGACCACCAGAATCAGACCATTGTCCTCCATCACCAGATCGCGCAGATGCGAGGGTAGACGCAGCTCCTCAAAGCTGGGGATGCGTTCTTTGATGTGGCGAATTACGGCAGCGATCTCGCCCCGCTGCATGAACACATTGACACGGAAACGGCCATACCCGTCAAGGGAGATGGCAAAGTTCAGCTCCAACTCCTTCTCGAAGTGAGCGATCTGCTCCGGGGTAAGGACGGGATAGATGATGCGCTGCCCCCCTCCGGGTGGCAAAGGGGCCTGGCCCACGGAGCGCATCTCGCCTTCGATTTTGATCTGAGGCGGGGCGCCGGTGGTAAAGAACAGATCCGAGCCCCCCCGTTCGGCAAGCAGTTTGAGATAGGGTTCAAGCTGCAAAGGTGGGGTAGAGGTGTTGCTACTCATGGTGGCTCATTTCAGGCGCAAGCCTGGGCCAAAGTGGGTTTCGGCATTGTCGTCCCGGATAGTGATCTGCTCCGTATCCATCATCAGGTCACGGGTGCGGCCGCGCTTGCTGTTGAGCTTGATCGCCAGGCGCAAATCGTTGATGGAATCGGCATTGCGTAGCGCCTCCTCGAGGCTGATCTTGCCCGCTTCGTAGAGATCAAACAGGGCTTGATCGAAGGTCTGCATACCGCTCTCGCGCGAGCGCTTCATGAGGTCCTTCATCTCATGCACCTTGCCCTGGAAGATCAGGTCGGCCATCAGGGGTGTATTGATCAAGACCTCCACCGCCGGCACCCGGCCCTTGCCGTCTTCGGTGCGACAGAGGCGCTGGGAGATGATCGCCTTGAGGTTGAGGGAAAGGTCCATCAGCAATTGCGGACGCCGTTCCTCGGGGAAAAAGTTGATGATGCGATCGAGCGCCTGGTTGGCATTGTTGGCATGCAGGGTGGACAGGCACAGGTGTCCGGTTTCAGCGAAGGCGATTGCATAATTCATGGTCTCGCGATCGCGGATCTCGCCGATCAGGATGACATCCGGAGCTTGCCGCAGGGTGTTCTTGAGCGCGACCTCGTAGCTTTCCGTATCCACCCCCACCTCGCGCTGGGTCACCAGGCACTTCTTGTGCTTGTGGACGAACTCGATTGGGTCCTCGATGGTGACGATGTGTCCCTGACTGTTCTCGTTACGGTAGTCCACCATCGAGGCGAGCGAGGTGGATTTGCCTGAACTGGTGGCGCCGACGAAGATCACTAAGCCGCGCTTGGTCATGGCCAGATCGCGGAGAATGCCTGGCAGCTGTAGCTCTTCGAATTTCGGAATATCTGTACGAATCAGGCGCAACACCATGCCCACCGAGCCGCGCTGAGTGAAGGCGTTGACGCGAAAGCGCGCCACCCCGGGCAGGGCGATGGCAAAGTTGATCTCGTGCCGGGCTTCAAACTCCGCGGTCTGCTTGTCGTTCATGATCGAACGCACCAGCAGGTCGCAATGCGTATTCGACAGCACCTGGGAGGTGAGCGGGGTGATCAGACCGTTGAGCTTGACGGAAGCGGGCGCACCGACGGTGATGAACAAATCGGACGCCCCGCTTTCCACCATGCGTCGCAAAAGGTCGTGGATGTAGCCAATGGCCTGATTGCGATCCATGACGGTGCTCCTTAGAAGTCAGCCTTGTTGACGGCTACCGAGCGAGCTGTCTCACGGGTGATGATGTTGCGCGCCACCAGCTCCTTGAGGTTCTGATCCAGGGTCTGCATGCCATACTGCTGGCCGGTCTGAATGGCCGAATACATCTGCGCGACCTTGTTCTCGCGGATCAGGTTGCGGATCGCCGGGGTGCCGATCATGATCTCGTGCGCCGCCACGCGGCCGCCACCGACCTTCTTGAGCAGGGTCTGCGAGATGACCGCGCGCAGGGACTCGGACAGCATGGCGCGCACCATGTCCTTCTCCGCCGCCGGGAACACGTCGATGATCCGGTCGATGGTCTTGGCCGCGCTGGAGGTGTGCAGGGTGCCAAACACCAAGTGGCCGGTCTCGGCACCAGTCAGGGCCAGACGGATGGTCTCCAAATCGCGCATCTCGCCCACCAGGATCACGTCCGGATCCTCGCGCAGGGCCGAGCGCAGGGCATTGGCGAAGCTATGGGTGTCGCGGTGCACCTCGCGCTGGTTGATCAGCGACTTCTTGCTCTGGTGGACGAACTCGATCGGGTCCTCGATGGTCAGGATGTGCGAGTACTCGTTCTCGTTGATGTGGTTGATCATCGCTGCCAGGGTGGTGGACTTACCCGAGCCGGTCGGCCCCGTCACCAGCACGATGCCGCGCGGCTGGTTGGCAATCTCCTTGAAGATCTTGGGCGCAGCTAGGTCCTCGAGCGACAGCACTTTGCTCGGAATGGTGCGGAACACCGCGCCCGCACCTCGGTTCTGCACAAAGGCGTTGACACGAAAGCGGGCAAGGCCCGGGATCTCGAACGAGAAGTCGGTCTCGAGGTTATCCTCGTACTCCTTACGCTGCTTATCGTTCATGATGTCGTACACCATGCTGTGCACGTCCTTGTGTTGCAGCGCCGGGGCATTGATGCGGCGGATATCGCCGTCCACGCGGATCATCGGGGGTTCGCCGGCGGAGAGATGCAGGTCGGAGGCTCCGTTCTTCACCGAGAAGGCCAGTAAGGTTTCAATATCCATGACGTACCCTGAACGAAGGATGAGCATTCAACGATGACTGAAGGTACTTCGGCCACACACCGCGTGCAACCGGCCGCGGACACCGAATGCGCGGGACTTCGCGCGGTGTGGGAGCGCCTCGCGTGCGCCCTGGCGGAAGCTGGGCGGGCGTCGGACGGCGCGCACCTGGTGGCGGTCAGCAAGACCGTGCCCAGCGCACGCCTGCGGGAGATGTTCGCCTGCGGCCAGCGGACCTTCGGCGAGAGCTACGTGCAGGAAGCCCTGGCGAAACAGGAGGCGCTGGCCGACCTCCCCATCGAGTGGCACTTCATCGGCCCGCTGCAGTCCAATAAGACTCGCCCGGTGGCCGAACGCTTTGCTTGGGTGCATAGCGTGGACAGGCTGCGCATCGCCGAACGGTTGAGTGCACAAAGGCCTGCGGATTTACCGCCCTTGAACGTCTGCCTCCAGGTCAACATCGACCGCGAAGCGACCAAGTCCGGCATAGCCCCGGACCCGGAGGAGGTGAGCGACCTCGCCCACGCCGTGGCGCAGCTGCCACGCCTGGCCTTGCGCGGACTGATGGCCATCCCTGCCCCCACCGACGACCCTCTCAGGCAGCGCGACAGCTTCCGTCGCGTGCGCGCGCTGTTCGAGCAGCTTCAATCAGAGGGACTGGCGCTGGACACCCTATCGATGGGTATGTCCGACGACCTCGAAGCCGCCGTGCTCGAGGGAGCGACCCTGGTGCGCGTGGGCCGTGCCATCTTTGGTGCACGCCCGGGCCCTGGCCACTGAGCACGAACTTTCTGCTAGTCTCCATCCACCCAAAACCGCATCCAGGACACCATGAACGACAAACCCCAGATGGCCTTCATCGGCGGCGGCAACATGGCCCGCGCCCTGGTGGGCGGACTGATCCGCAACAATCATCCGGCGAAGCGCCTATGCATCGCCGACCCCCATGCCGAGGCCCGCGCCCAGCTCGAAGGGCTTGGAGTGTGCACCCTAGCCGACAACCTCAAGGCCGTCGAGCAGGCCCAGGTCGTCGTCCTTGCGGTCAAGCCGCAGACGCTCGGCTCCGTGGCGCGCGAACTGGCGCCCGCCCTGCGCCCCGATCAGCTGGTGATCTCGATCGCCGCCGGGGTGCGGGTAGCCACCCTGCGCCGCTGGCTTGGCGGCCATGCGCGCATCGTGCGCGCCATGCCCAACACCCCGTCGCTGGTGCAAGCCGGGGCGACCGGACTGTTCGCCCCAGCCGAGGTCAGCGCCGCCGTGCGCGCCCTGGCCGAGTCCATCCTGCGTGCCGTCGGCACGACGGTGTGGGTGGAGCAGGAGGGACTGATCGATGCCGTGACTGCCCTCTCGGGCAGCGGTCCGGCTTATGTGTTTCTGGTCATGGAGGCCAGGCAGGCGGCCGGTGAGCAGCTCGGCCTGGAGGCCGCCACCGCACGCCTTTTGACGCTCGAGACCGTGCTCGGCGCCGCGCGCCTGGCGCTTGAGTCCCAGGACGATCCCGCCATGTTACGCGCCCGGGTGACCTCGCCCGGAGGCACCACCGAACGCGGCATCGCCGTACTCGAAGCGGCGGGCTTACGGCAGGGATTGGCGGACGCGCTCAAGGCCGCCTTTAAACGCGCCATTGAACTCGGTACGCTGCTGGACCAGACCTAGGAACTTGCACAACGTTAATCGCGGTGACACACCCTACGAATTCAGTGAAGCCACGTAGGAGCGCCGCCTGCCGACGGCGCGATCGGGTCGAGGGCGGCCTTCTACGATCGGCCGCGGGCGAGAGTCGCATGTCGCAGCGATGGAATCATCGACCCTACAAAGCAATCTTTAGCCCCCAATCTGGATTTCTTCTTTGTCCCTGACCCACAACACGTATGGAAACAAATCTCACCCAACCGATGGTCCTCCTGCTGCGGATGGTGGTCGACGTCGCCATCATCTTTTTCCTGCTACGCTTTTTTCTGCAGGCGGTGCGGGCTGATTTCTACAATCCCATCACCCAGTCCATCGTGCGCCTGACCAACCCGATGCTCGAACCGCTGCGCCGCTTCATCCCGGCTGTGCAAGGACAGGACAGCGCATCCATGGTCGCGGCCATCCTCCTTGCCCTCCTGTTTCTCCTGCTGGCCTACACCATCACCGGTGGTGTGTCCTCCATCCTTCCCTTGCTGTGGCTCGCCTCTTTACACGTGCTGGAAGTACTGCTGGATATGATGTTCTGGGGCATTATTATCCACGCTGTGCTCAGCTGGTTTCCCAACACCCAACGCGCTCCTGCGGCACGCATCCTGGACCAGTTGATCACCCCGCTGTTGCGCCCGATCCGCCGCATCCTGCCGGACTTAGGCGGCATCGACCTCTCGCCGATCGCCCTGCTGCTCGCGGTGCAGATGGCCAAGCTGATGCTGCTGCCGGTCTTGGTGGGACTGGCGCTATGAGCAATGCGCCCGACTGGTTCCGCTGGGAGGGCGAGCGGCTGATCCTCAGCCTGCGCGTGCAGCCCCGCTCGAGTAAGGCGGGGCTGGAGGACGTGCGCGAGGGGCGCCTGCGCGTGCGACTGAACGCCCCACCGGTGGACGGTGCAGCGAACAAAGCCCTGATCGAACTGCTGTCCGACGCCTTCGGTGTGCCCAAATCGCGCATTGAGCTGCTCGCCGGCCACACCGGAAGGGAGAAGCGCGTGGCGATCGACGCCCCGCGCATCCTTCCGCCACCCCTGCCGCCACGCTAATATGGTTCTTCTACGTCTTTCCTGCCGAGCATCATGCCCACCGTTCTGCCGCCGGATTCCGTCGGTCTGGTGACCCCCCAGACCCTTGCCTTCGAAGAGCCGCTCGAGCTCGACAGCGGCAAGACCCTGCCGCGCTACGAGCTGGTCATCGAGACTTACGGCACCCTTAATGCCGACCGCTCCAATGCGGTGCTGATCTGCCACGCCCTGTCCGGTGACCACCACGCGGCGGGCTACCACAGCATGGAGGACCGCAAGCCCGGCTGGTGGGACGTCGCCATCGGCCCCGGCAAGCCGATCGACACCAACCGGTTCTTCGTCGTCTGCCTAAACAACCTCGGCGGCTGCCGCGGCAGCACCGGTCCGACCACGGTCAACCCGGAGACCGGGCGCGTTTACGGCCCAGACTTCCCTATCGTCACCGTGGCCGACTGGGTGCGCAGCCAGGAGCGCCTGATGCGCCGACTCGGCATCAGCCAGTGGGCGGCAGTGATCGGCGGCAGCCTCGGCGGGATGCAAGTCATGCAGTGGGCGATCAGCTTCCCGAACCTCTTGCGCCACGCGGTGGTGATTGCTGCCGCGCCCAAGCTTTCGGCGCAGAACATCGCCTTCAACGAGGTGGCGCGCCAGGCCATCTTTGCCGACCCCGACTTCCACGACGGTTACTACCAAGAGCACGGCGTGGTACCGCGCAAGGGCCTGATGCTGGCACGCATGCTCGGCCACATCACCTATCTCTCTGACGACGCCATGCGCGCCAAATTCGGCCGCGAGCTGCGCGCTGGCAAGATCAACTTCGGCTTCGACGTCGAATTCCAGGTGGAGAGCTACCTGCGCTACCAGGGCACGAGCTTTGTCGACCGTATCGATGCCAACACCTACTTGCTGATGACCAAGGCGCTGGATTACTTCGACCCTGCGGCCGAATTCGACCATGACCTCTCGCGGGCCTTCGCCGAGACATCCGCCGAATTCCTAGTGGTATCCTTTACTACCGACTGGCGCTTCTCACCCGCGCGCTCGCGCGAGATCGTCAAGGCCCTGCTGGATGCCGACAAGCGCGTCACCTACGCCGAGATCGAATCCAGCCACGGCCATGATGCCTTCTTGGTTCCCATCCCCGACTACATGACCGTGTTCCGCGCTTACATGGGCCGCGTTGCCGCAGATATTGAAGAGGGAGTGGCCTGATGCGTGTGGATCTTGAAATCATCGGCGACTGGATCAAGCCGGGTAGCCGTGTGCTTGACCTCGGGTGCGGCGAGTGCACCCTGCTGCGCCAACTGCGCGAAAGCCACGGCGTGACCGGCTATGGCCTGGAGCTGAGCATCGAGAAGTTGATCAAATGCGTGGAGGGCGGCATTTCCGTCATCCAGGCCGATCTCGACGAGGGCCTCACCCCCTGGTTTGACGCAGACAGCTTCGACTACGTCATCATGACCCACACCCTGCAGGCTATGCGTCATCCGGAGCGCCTGCTGAAGGAGATGGTCAGCATCGGTCGTGAGGCCATCGTCACCTTCCCCAACATGGGCTACTGGAAGAACCGCATACAGTATGCCTTGGGTGGACGCATGCCGGTGACCCGCGCTCTGCCTTACAGCTGGTACGATACCCCCAACATCCACCTCTGCACGGTGCGCGACTTCGAGGCCCTGTGCGAGGAACTGGGTCTGCGGATCCTCGACCGCGAAATCGTCGATAGCGACCACCGCAGCGGCGCGCTGATGAGACTCCTGCCCAACCTGATGGGCGAGGCGGCGGTATACCGACTGGAGAAGGCTTAACCCTCAACGGACAGCGGCCCATGGGCCGTGGCCAGAATACAAAGCCCTGCCTGACAACCGTCGGGCTGGGCTTTGTCCCTTGAGATCTACAACAACAGAGCGATCAGCGAAGGATGAAGTACATCTTCGCCTTGTCCATGTTGTAGGTCCACGGCAGGCCCGCATTCTTCCAGCCGTTGACGGAACGGCGACCATCCTTGGACAGATCGCCCTCGAAACCATCGAACACGCTATACACATGGGTGTAGCCGGCCTTGGCCAGCAGGTTGGCGGATACCGCGCTGCGGTCGCCCGAGCGGCAGGCCACGATGATCGTGCTCTCCTTGTCCAGGCCGCGCTTGTTGACCAGTTCCTCAACCTCGGCGACGAAGTTGCTGTTCAGCGAACTGGCATAGACCTTCTTCTTCTCGTCATAGCCGGAGATGTCGTTGAACTGGTAGGGAATGTTGGCATCCATCATATCCCCCATGTTGCCCACATACTGGATCTCTTCCGGGGTGCGCACGTCGATCAGCAGCACCTTGTCCCCCCCCTCCTTTTTCATGTCGTAGGCTTCCTTGGCGGTCAGGTACAGCTTGAGGGTGGTCTGCTTCTTCTCCGGCACCTTGGAGACATCGACTTCACCGGCCAGCACGGGGCCCATAGTCATGGCGCCGAAAACGGCGACAACGGCAATAGCGAGAATCTTCTTCTTCACGTGATCTTCCTTTGGTTACTGAATCCGACGACTATGCATTAGAAAACACTAATGCGCGTACCAGCTTTTACCAGCCAGCCCTGTATTGGAAATCAAAATTTCCAATGTCGGCATGAAGATTTAGACAGAAAAATGGCTAAGCGGCAGGAAGGCAGTATACACGCCGAACAGTGCCACCGCGCCGCCCGCGAGTGAGCGGACCACGGTCTTGCGCAGGAAGCGTCCGAGCTGAGCGGCAAACACGCCCATCAGCAGCAGATTGGGCAGGGTACCAAGACCACAGCCCAACAGCAGCAGGGCGCCCTGCGCGGGACTGCCCGAGGCCAACGCCCAGATCAGCGTGCTATAAACCAGACCGCAGGGCAGCCAGCCCCACAGGAAACCGAGCAACAACGCCTGGCGCGGCGAGCGTACCGGCAGGAGACGGCGGGCGAAGGGCTCGATGCGCCGCCAGATTACCCCGCCCGCCTGCTC
>JARJMX020000040.1 GCA_029335925.2 Gammaproteobacteria bacterium | reverse complement strand
AGTTCACATTCCCTGCGCCGCAGGGTTCGGCGCATCCATTGAATCATGTCTCTCTCCTGGTTTGAGTTGGGCCCATCCCCCATTCTCGGCATGGTAGGACGAGCGCACCAGCGGCCCGCAGGCTCCGTGGCGGAAGCCGAGGCCGCGGGCGATGTCCGCCAGCCGGTCGACCGCCTCCGGCGAGACATAACGCCTCACCGGCAGGTGGTGGATACTCGGCTGCAGATACTGGCCGAGGGTGAGCATGTCCACATCGTGGGCACGCAGGTCACGCAGGACCTCGACGACTTCCTCGTCGGTCTCGCCCAGGCCCAGCATCAGGCCGGACTTGGTCGGCACCTGCGGCATGCGCGACTTGACGGCGGCGAGCAGGCGCAGCGAGCCGGCATAGTCTGCCCCCGGCCGCGCCTCGCGGTAGAGGCGGGGCACGGTTTCGAGGTTGTGATTGAAAACATCCGGCGGTGCCTGGGCGAGCAGGTCCAGAGCTAGCGCCTCGCGGCCACGGAAATCGGGTGTGAGCACCTCGATGGTCAGCGCAGGGCTGTGCTCGCGTGCGGCGCGGATACAGGCCGCAAAATGCCCCGCCCCGCCATCGCGCAGATCGTCGCGGTCGACCGAGGTGATGACCACGTACTTGAGCCCCATGGCGGCAATGGTGCGCGCAAGATTCGCAGGCTCATCCGGATCGAGAGGGCTAGGGCGGCCATGAGCCACATCGCAGAAGGGGCAACGGCGAGTGCATATCCCGCCCATGATCATGAAGGTGGCCGTACCCCTGCCAAAGCACTCGCCTAGGTTCGGGCAGTTAGCCTCCTCGCACACGGTGTGCAGCCGGGCCTCGCGCAGGAGGCCTTTCAGGCGCTGCACCTCGGCACTGCCGTGGACCTGGGAGCGTATCCACTTCGGTTTGGGCAGAGGTGCATCGAGCGGCACCACCTTAATGGGGAGGCGGGCGACCTTGTCTTCCCCGCGCATTTTGCGGGTAATCGGGCGGACGGATTCGGTCATGGATGTTCCAGAAAGTTTGCTTCACACCCTAGGCGGTTGGCCAACCGTTCGGCGAGCGGACGCTTGAGCGCATTGATCGTCACCCCCGGCACGAAGTCGCTGACCTGGCACATCGCAAGGCCCGCATGGCCGCAGGGATTGATGCGCAAAAATGGGGCGAGGTCCAGCGCCACATTCAGGGCAAGGCCATGATAGCAGCACCCGGCGCGAACCTTGAGGCCGAGCGAGGCGATCTTGCGTCCATCCACGTACACGCCAGGGGCATCGCGGCGCGCGCAGGCCTGGATGCCGAGTCCGTCCAACAGCTCGATCACGGCTCCTTCCAGGTGTTCTACCGTCTCGCGCACGCCAAGACGGGCACGCGCGAGGTCGAACAGCAAATAGGCTACAAGCTGGCCGGGGCCGTGGTAAGTGACCTGCCCACCACGATCGGTCTGTACCACCGGGATGTCTCCCGGCGCGAGCAGGTGTTCAGGCTGGCCGTTTAGCCCCTGGGTAAAGACCGGCGGGTGCTCAACCAACCACAGCTCATCCGTCGTATCAGGCTTGCGTGCGGCGGTGAACGCACGCATGGCCTCGAAGCTGTCCACGTAGGGGGTCAAGCCGAGATCGCGGACATGCAGGACGGTGGGCATGCTTAGGGGCGAGAGGTCATCAGATGCTCATCAGCACCTTAGGGTGCGCGCGCAGGGCGAGGGTGATGGCATCCACCTGCTCGCGCGACTCAGCGCGCAGCCGGACGGTGACGGCCATATATTTACCCCCTTTGCTCGGTCGGCTGCTTACCGCGCCTTCGCCAAGATTCGGCGCATGTTCGCGAATGAGCGCCACCATCTCCGCCTCGAACGTCTCGCTGGCCTCGCCCATAATCTTGATCGGATAGTCGCAGGGAAATTCCAACGGCGGCGGATTGTCGAATGCGCAGAAGCTCATGCCTTGCCCTCTCTTACCTTCTGTTTGAATGCCTGATAGGCCGCGCGCATGCGCTGCCAGACCGGCCCAGGCTTGCCCTCGCCCACTGTCTGACCGTCTGATGGGCACGATCTTATGGGTGGAGCTGCTGACCCACACCTCGTCCTCCCTACGCAGCAGCGCCTCAGGCAGGTTCTCCTCCCGCACCGGAATGGCTTCCGCGCGCGCCAGATGGATCCAGATAGATCGAGGATCAGGTCGCGAGTGATGCCGCTTTAGTGTGGATCACTCCGCCCCTGATGATGAACAGGTTGCTGGCCGCGCCCTCGATCATCTGCCCGTCGCGCAGCAGGATCGCCTCCACCGCGTCCTGCTTAACGGCCTGCGGACGCGCCAGCACGTTGCCGAGCAGCTGGATGGTTTTAGGGTCGCAGCGCTGCCAGCGCAGGTTAGGCACGGTCACCGTCTCATCGGATGGTCGATGCGAATGCCATCCATACTGTGAGATGAGGGCGGATCAGTTAAACATCAAGATCACACTATCCACCATGCGGCGGAAGATGCCACCTTGTGGGACCTCGCTGAGGGCCACTGCCGGCGCCTCAGCCACGAGGTCATTGCCGAGCTTCGCCCGTACCACGCCCACCGGCTGCCCTTGGGCCAGCGGCGCGTAGATACGTGGTGGCATGTCCACCGTCAGATTCAGCTTGTCGAACTGGCCGCGCGGGACGGTGACGTAGAAATCATCTGCCAGACCGAGGCGTACGGTCTTACTCGCCCCCTTCCACACCCGTGGCTCGGCCAAAGTCCCACCACCGCGCTGCACCAGGCGGGTCTCGAAGAAGTTGAAGCCATAATTGAGCAGGGCCTGCGACTGCTGGGTCCGGGCCTCATCGCTGGGTGCGCCAAGTACGACGGAGATCAGGCGCATGCCCTCACGCTGGGCCGAGGCCACCAGGCAGAAACCGGCTGACTCGGTATGCCCGGTCTTGCCACCATCCACCGACGGGTCACGCCACAACAGGCGGTTGCGGTTGATCTGTTTGATGTTGTTCCAGGTGAATTCCTTCTGACGCTCGCGCACGTAATGTTCCGGGAAGTCACGGATCACTGCCTTCATCAGGGTGGCGATGTCACGCGCGGTGCTGTAGTGATTGGGGTCCGGCCAACCGGTGGAGTTGACGAAGTGCGTACCGGTCATACCGAGGCGCTGCGCCTCGTGGTTCATCATGTTGACGAAGGCCTCCTCGCTGCCAGCGATGTGTTCGGCCAGGGCGATGGCCGCGTCGTTGCCGGACTGGACGATCATGCCCTTGAGGAGGTCATCAACCTTCACCTGGGTGCCGACCCGCACGAACATTTTGGACCCCTGCATGCGCCAGGCCTTCTCACTGATATTGACCATCGTCTCGGGCGAGAGATCGCCACGCTTCATCGCGCCGTAAACGATGTAGGCCGTCATCAGTTTGGTGATGCTGGCCGGCTCCACGCGCATGTCGATATTCGACTCGGCAAGGATCCTGCCGCTGTGGTAGTCCATCAAAAGATGCGATTTGGCGGCAATGCTCGGAGGGCTCGGCAGGGGCATGGCCGCTGCGGGGGCCAGCGGCACCGGGGTGGGCTGGACGGCAGGAGC
>JARJMX020000034.1 GCA_029335925.2 Gammaproteobacteria bacterium | reverse complement strand
ACCAGTCGCCCGTCCTGCCAGCATTCGCTGCTGTGGGCGTGGCCCATCGCGTGCAGGGCCAGGTAGGCTTGTTGCATCTCCTGGGTGATCCAGGTGCCATCCTGCCCCGGGCGCGGGGCGGCGCAGCCTTGCAGCACACGGGAGAAATCGCTGTCCACGCGCAGCTCGAAAGGCCGGCGCCGGAGCGTCTTGCGCAGGCTGCGGTGGATCTTGAGGCGATCCGGGAACAGCACGGTGCGCGGATCGGGCGACCACCACAGGATCGGCTCGCCCGGCGAAAACCAGGGAAAGATGCCATGCCGGTAGGCTTCCAGCAGGCGGGCGGTGGAAAGGTCGCCGCCGATGGCGAGTAGGCCGTTGGGTTCGCTCAGGGCCTGCCGAGGGTCGGGAAAGCGGATGTCGCTGGGGTCGAGGTGGTAAAGCGGCATGACCTCATCCGGATTAGTGCGGTAGGCTGATCTGGGAGTCTTTGGCGCGCTTGCGGAACAGCACCGCGATGTGGCCGATGCTCTGCACCAGCTCCGCGCCGGTACGCTCGCAGATCACCTCGATCACGCCCTTCTTGTCCTCGCGCTCCATGCCGGGCGCACGCACCTTGATCAGCTCGTGGCGCTCAAGCGCGAGTTCGATCTCAGCCAATACCGCCTCGGTCAGGCCATGCTGCCCGAGTAGGATGACCGGCTTCAGGTGATGGGCAAGGGCGCGCAGATGACGCACCTGGTTAGGCTTCAGAGGCATGGAGTCGGTTCCGTGCAAAACGCGCAGTCTATCACACCCCTGCCCGCGCCATTCGTCCAGGCTGCACGCAAGCTCGGTCTGAGACGGGGGATGATTCTCAGCGGCGACCAGCCCGGTGCGGTGCGTCATCTCGCCGAGCCGTTGGGCCTTGAGGAATATCATGGCGGTCTGTGCCCTGAAGACAAGCTGGCCTGTTCGTTCTCCTTGGCACGAACCTGCGTCCCATCGCCCAAGGGATCGCGCTTGCACGCTTGACTCGGCGCAATACTCGCCAGAACCTGCTTGGGCCGCAGGCTATAACCTTCTGGCCGTCCCTTTTGCCGCTCTGGGCTTCATTACCCCATGGATTGCGGCCATAGGCATGTCCCTCAGCTCCCTTCCAGTGGTGGGTAATGCCTTGCGGCTCAAGCGCATGGGATGGCCAGTCGCAGAGTATTATTAGGTTTAATAAACCAAAGTGGAGTCGTTTATGACTAAGCGCATATCGGGCCAGGTCCCCGTCGCCATGGCCGTGTTTCTGTTTCTGCTCGTGGCCTTGGCCATTTCCGTCTATCTCAAGTGGCAGCGTTCCAATATCGACTTGGCCACTGCAGTGGATCAGTCGGTGCTGCGTATCGTGCCCCAGCCCATTCCGGTGCCAGACGCCAAGCTTATTCAGATGAACGGTCAGCCTTTTGGCAAAAAGGATCTGCTCGGTAAATGGACTTTTCTCTACTTTGGGTACACCCTCTGTCCAGATGTCTGTCCGACCGAGCTCTCGGTTCTCGCTGAGGTGGCTGACGTGTTGCGTAACAAAGGGGTACAGGCTCGTTGGCAGCAGGTCTTCATTTCCGTAGACCCGGAGCGCGATACCCCTGAACAGTTGGGTAAGTTCGTGGGCTATTTCGATCCCAAAATCATCGCCGCAACCGGAGATGAGAACGAACTTCGGATCATGGCCCAGCCGATCGGTGTGGGTTGGAAGAAGGCCGCCCTGCCGACCGTCGATGGTCAACCTTCAAGCTCCTATTTGATCGACCATACGACCTCGATTTTGCTCATTAATCCCGATGGCGCTATGATCGGCGTATTCCCTACGCCCCATAACCCCGAAGCCATGGTCAAGGCCTTTTTGACCGTCATCCACGAATGAGGTGATGCCATGCGTTCCTTGTTGCTTGCTGCGGCATTGTTCCTACCACTGAGCGCCTTGGCCGAGGTCAAGGTGATCAACCCTTGGGTTCCGGAGGCTCCCCCCAATGCCCAAGCCCTGGCGGCATTCATGGTTCTGGAAAACGATGGTGAGCAGGTGGTCAAGGTCACCAATGCTTGGGCGCCAGGGTTCGATACCATCGAGCTGCACCGCTCGGTGGAGGAGAATGGCATGCACAAGATGATCAAGCAGGATGCACTTATCATCCCTGCCAAGGGCAAGCTGGAGTTAAAGCCTGGCGGGTATCATGTCATGCTCATTGGGGTACACAACCCGCCGAAGGCCGGTGATGTCATTCCCCTGCGCCTAGATTTCGAAGGACTACCAAGCCAGACCGTCGAAGTTCCGGTGAAGAAGCGGGCGGAGATGATGAAACAGACGGGTCCCATGCACGGACATTGAGTTCGCCTTGGGCTTGATTGCGCGTTCGCAGCCCCTATTCTTCACGCTCCAGATGAGCGAGGACTGAGCCATGGGGCGTACCGTCAGCAGCCAGCGTTGGTTGCACGAGCACTTCACCGATCCTTACGTGCAGCGCGCGAAGCAGGAAGGTTGGCGCTCGCGCGCGGTCTACAAGCTGATCGAGATACAGGAGCGGGACCGCATCCTGCGTCCCCGCCAGGTTGTGGTCGATCTTGGCGCGGCGCCGGGCGGCTGGTCGCAGTACGCTGCGGGTGTGATCGGCGACCAAGGCCACCTGTTCGCCCTTGACATCCTGCCCATGGACAGCTTTGTTGGTGTGGATTTCATTCAGGGCGACTTCACCGAAGAGGTGGTGTTCGAACGGCTTCTTGCCCGCCTCGATGGGCGTCAGGTCGATGTGGTCCTTTCCGATATGGCGCCCAATATGAGCGGTCAGGATGTCATCGACCAGCCACGGGCGATGCATCTTGCCGAACTTGCCCTCGACTTCGCCATGCGGGTGTTGGGGCCGCAGGGTGTCTATCTCGTCAAACTGTTCCAGGGTGCAGGGTTCGATGCCTACCTGCGTGATCTGCGCCACCGGTTTGTCAGTGTGACCATGCGCAAACCCAATGCCTCCCGCGCACGTTCCAGGGAAGTTTATGCCTTGGCACGGAACCCGCGCGTGGTATAGTCCTTCAAACCTTTACCTCCTTTCGATTGATCGAGGCTATCCCTTGAACGACCTGGTCAAAAACCTCCTGCTGTGGCTCGTCATCGCCGCCGTGCTGATGACCGTCTTCAACAGTTTTCAGAATCGCGGGCCCATCAGTCAGCCGCTGTCCTATTCGCAGTTCATCAGTGACGTGAAGTCGGGCCGGGTCGAGCGCGTGATCATCGACGAAAACGTCATCCGTGGCCGGACCACCGACGGTGCCGAGTTCATCACCTACAGCCCGGAGACGGACAATAAAGCGCTGATCGGTGACTTGCTCAATGCAGGTGTCAATATCACCGCCATTCCGCCCGAGCGGCCCAGTCTGCTTATGACTATTTTCGTTCAGTGGTTCCCCTTCTTCCTCCTGATCGGCCTGTGGGTGTTCTTCATGCGCCAGATGCAAGGCGGCGGAGGGCGCGGGGCGCTGAGTTTTGGCAAGAGTCGTGCGCGGCTGATGGGCGAGGATCAGATCAAAGTGACCTTTGCCGATGTGGCTGGCTGCGACGAGGCCAAGCAAGAGGTGGCTGAGCTGGTCGATTTTCTGCGCGATCCGGCCAAATTTCAGCGCTTGGGGGGAAAAATTCCACGCGGCGTGCTGATGGTTGGTCCGCCGGGGACTGGTAAGACCCTGCTCGCCAAGGCCATCGCTGGCGAGGCCAAGGTGCCGTTCTTTAGCATTTCCGGTTCTGACTTCGTCGAGATGTTCGTTGGTGTCGGCGCGGCGCGGGTGCGCGACATGTTCGAGCAGGCGAGGAAGAATGCCCCATGCATCATCTTCATCGATGAGATCGACGCGGTCGGTCGCCAGCGTGGTGCTGGTCTTGGCGGTGGCCACGACGAGCGCGAGCAGACCCTTAACCAGATGCTGGTCGAGATGGACGGCTTCGAGGGGCATGAGGGCATCATCGTCATCGCTGCGACCAACCGTCCGGATGTGCTGGACCCGGCGCTGTTGCGTCCGGGGCGCTTCGACCGTCAGGTGGTGGTTGGCCTGCCGGATGTGCGCGGACGCGAGCAGATTCTCAAGGTACACCTGCGCAAGGTGCCTGTCGCCCCGGATGTCGATCCGATGACCATCGCGCGCGGCACACCGGGCTTCTCCGGGGCTGATCTCGCCAACCTGGTCAATGAAGCGGCGCTGCACGCGGCGCGCTCCAACAAACATGATGTAACCATGGCCGATCTCGAGTGGGCCAAGGACAAGCTGATCATGGGGTCCGAGCGCCGCTCCATCCTCATGAGTGACGCCGAGAAGAAGCTCACGGCCTACCACGAGGCTGGTCATGCCATCGTCGGACGCCTGGTGCCCGAGCACGACCCAGTCTATAAGGTCAGCATCATTCCGCGCGGCCGTGCGCTGGGGGTGACCATGTTCCTGCCCGAGCAGGATCGCTACAGTTACAGCAAGCGCAAGCTGGAGAGCCAGATCTCCAGCTTGTTCGGCGGACGTATCGCCGAGGAACTGATCTTCGGGGCGGAAGCGATCACTACGGGGGCCTCGAACGACATCGAGCGTGCCACCGACATCGCGCGCAATATGGTGACCAAGTGGGGTATGTCCGAGCGGCTTGGCACGCTGGCCTACTCCGAAGAGGAGGGCGAGATCTTCCTTGGTCGCAGCGTGACCAAGCATAAGAACATCTCTGAAGAGACGGCGCACGTCATCGACGAGGAGATTCGCGCGATCATTGACCGCAACTTTGCGCGTGCGAAGACTATCCTGGTTGAGAATATGGACATCCTGCATGCTATGGCCGAGGCCCTGCTCAAGTACGAAACCATCGACGGTGAGCAGATCGACCGGTTGATGGCCCGTCAGGACCCGGGTGAGCCCAAGGGCTGGACGGAGCATGATCGCAGCAACCCACCGCAGGATGGCGGTACTGCGGCCGCGATTGCGGACGAGGGCGGTGTGAAGCCGCACGATGGCTCAATCGGTGGCCCAGCCGAACAGCACTGATCTCGAAGGCCGGACCCTGCTCTGTGGGGTATGAGTCTGAGGGGATGGATTCGTATGGCGGCCTTCGACCTGCATGCCTGGACGCGCGAGCGACCGCGCGTCATGGGCATCCTCAATGTGACCCCTGACTCCTTCTCGGACGGGGGTTGTTTTTTTTCGGCCGATGCAGCGCTCGCCCAGGCCGAGGCGATGATCGCGGACGGGGTCGATATGCTTGACCTTGGGGCCGAGTCGACCCGCCCGGGTGCGACCCCGGTCAGTGCGCAACAAGAGCTGGATCGTCTCGGCCCGGTGCTCGAGGGGTTGCAGGGCTGCCCGGTACCGCTCTCGCTGGACTCCAGCAAGCCCGAGGTGATGCGCGAGGCGATCCGCCTCGGGGTCGCTCTGGTTAATGACGTGCGTGCCTTGCGCCTGCCTGGGGCGCTGGAGGCTGTGTGTGAGGGTGGGGTGGCCGTCTGTCTTATGCATATGCGCGGCGAGCCGCGTGTTATGCAGGAGTTGGCCTGTTATGACAATGTGGTGGAGGAGGTGGAAGCCTTCCTGCTGGATCGCGCACAGGCGTGTATGGCTGCCGGAGTCCCTGCCCATGCTATCGCCCTCGACCCCGGATTTGGTTTCGCTAAGGACTTCGGCCACAATCGGGCACTTTTCCATGCCCTGCCACGCCTTGCGGCGCACGGCTTTCCGTTGCTGGTCGGGATGTCGCGCAAGCGCATGATCGGCCAGTTGACCGGTGCGACCTTGCCTGTGGATCGGGATGCCGGTTCGCTTGCGGCTCACGTCATGGCCTTGGAGCGCGGAGCCCGCATCGTGCGCGTGCATGCCGTGCGTCCTGCGGTGGATGCGGTGCGTGTGTGGCAAGGGCTCACGCAAGGTGGAGAGTTCTGAATGAAGTATTTTGGCACGGACGGGATCCGTGGACGGGTCGGGCAGTGGCCCATGACCCCGGATTTCGTTCTCAAGCTGGGCTGGGCTGCGGGCAAGGTGCTCACCGACAGTGGGGTGCGCAAGGTTGTGCTTGGTAAGGACACGCGCATCTCCGGTTACATGCTGGAGTCGGCGCTCGAGGCCGGGTTGATCGCGGCCGGTGTAGATGTGCGCCTGCTCGGTCCTATGCCTACTCCGGCCATCGCCTATCTGACCCGCACCCTGCGGGCCTCCGCCGGGATCGTCATCTCTGCCTCGCACAATCCCTTCGAGGACAACGGAGTCAAGTTCTTCAGCGCCCAGGGCACCAAACTGCCGGATGAAATGGAGTTGGCCATTGAGGCCCTGCTGGATGCTCCGCTTGAGGTTGAGCCCTCTGAGCGGCTCGGCCGGGCGCGTCGGATCGACGACGCTGCGGGACGCTACATCGAGTTCTGCAAGGCTACCCTGCCGCTCGGCACGAGCCTTTCGGGCCTGCGCGTCGTGCTCGACTGCGCGCATGGGGCCACCTATCATATCGCGCCCAAGGTCTTTGCCGAGCTCGGGGCGGAGGTCGTCGCGCTGGGCGTTGCCCCTGATGGGTTCAACATCAATGCAGGGTGCGGCTCAACCCATCCCGAGGCGCTGAGGCAGGCGGTGCTGGAGCATAACGCGCACATGGGCATCGCCTTTGATGGCGATGGTGACCGGGTGGTGATGGTCGATGAGACCGGTGCGGTGCTCGACGGCGACGAGATCCTGTATGCCATCGTGCGTGAGCGCGTTGAGCAGGAGGGGTACCGCGGCGGAGTGGTCGGCACCTTGATGAGTAACCTCGGCCTAGAGCTCGCGGTGCAGGCGCTCGGCCTGCCCTTCGTGCGCACCAAGGTGGGCGACCGGCATGTGTACGAGGCCCTGGTGAAGCATGGCTGGATGTACGGTGGGGAAAGCTCCGGCCACATCCTCTGCCTGGATCGTACCAATACGGGGGACGGCATCGTCTCCGCGCTGCAGGTGGTGGCCTCCATGTGCCGTCGAGCGGAGCCGCTCAGCAGTCTGCGCCGGGCCGTGGTTAAGTATCCACAGTTGATAGTCAATGTCCCGCTGGTTCGGAAGGTTGATCTGGAGTCGCTAGGCGAGGTTTGGCACCGGGTGGCCGAGATCGAGAGCGATTTCGATGGGCGCGGGCGCGTGGTTCTGCGGGCCTCCGGAACCGAGCCGCTGGTGCGGGTGATGGTCGAGAGTGACGATGATGCGCGCACTCGACAGGCGGCCGAGGAGCTGGCGGAGCTGGTGTGGCGTGCGGTTGCTGAGCACTGAGGCGATGTCCCAGCAGGCCTTGCGGGCGGCGGTGATGGGGTATCAGCCACTCATCATGCTTTCTCGCCCCTGTAGCGTGTCTTGGTAGGTTGCAGAAAGACTTTTTTGATGGCTTTTTAAGCGGTTTGATTTCAGCTCCCGTTCTGGGTAATCTTAGCGGCCGTTTTTGATAATCCTTCGATAGCTATGCGCAGACCGATCGTTGTAGGAAACTGGAAGATGAACGGACGACGTGCGAGCGTTGACCGCCTCATCGCTGGTTTGCACACGACGGTTGGCGTGGATGTCGCGGTCTGCCCGCCGACCATCTTCATCCGGCAGGTCGTTGAGGGGTTGGAAGGCAAAGGCATCGGTGTCGGTGCTCAAGATGTCTCTTTGTATGAGCAGGATGGGCCCTATACCGGTGAGGTATCGGCCTCCATGTTGAGAGACGTTGGTTGTTCCTATGTCATCGTTGGTCATTCGGAGCGTCGCTCGCTGTTTGGCGAGACAGATGCCGATGTGGCTCACAAGTTCGCTAATGCCCTGCGCGCCGGTCTGTGTCCCATTCTATGCGTGGGGGAGACGCTGGAGGAACGCGAGCAGGGAGTGACCGAGTCGGTGGTTGCGCGTCAGCTGGATGCGGTCCTCGAGGTTTCCGGTGTCGCAGCCTTCGAGCGGGCGCTGATCGCCTATGAGCCGGTCTGGGCGATTGGCACTGGGCGTACCGCCACGCCTGAACAGGCGCAGCAGGTTCATGCCTTTATCCGGGCCCGCCTGGCGGCGCATGACGCGGGTGTCGCCTCGCGTGTGCGCATCCAGTATGGTGGCAGCATGAAGCCGGAAAACGCGGCTGAACTCATGGCGATGCCGGACATCGACGGCGGCCTGATTGGTGGGGCCTCGCTCAAAGCGGAAGATTTCATGGCTATTTGTGCAGCAGCTGGGGGTGTGGCATGACCGCTCTGCTGGTCGGTTTTCATGTGCTCGTCGGTGTTGCGCTGATCGGGCTGGTCCTGATGCAGCAAGGCAAGGGGGCGGACGCGGGTGCGGCCTTCGGTAGCGGCGCTTCGTCGACCGTTTTCGGTGCGCGAGGTGCGGCCACCTTCCTGAGCCGCACCACGGCCTGGCTGGTTGCGATTTTTTTCGTGACAAGTTTGCTTCTTGCGTATATTGTTACGTCCGCCCCGCAGCCTGGAAGCGTCGTATCCTCGGAGGCCCCCGCTAATACGGAGGTTGTTCCGCAGGAAAGCAAGCCGACGGATGTGCCATCGGCTCAATGATCATCGCGGATGTGGTGGAATTGGTAGACACGCTATCTTGAGGGGGTAGTGTCGAAAGACGTGTGGGTTCGAGTCCCACCATCCGCACCATTTCAGGGTTCCGGTTCGCCGGAATTCATCCATCGGTCGCCAGAACCGAGCATTACAATAACCACGATCAGGGCGCAAGGCTGGAATGCGGCACCCCGGTGCCCGGGTTTCTTCTGCGTCCAATTGTCCGGAGGAGTGAGGCGCGTGCTGGAGAACTACCTTCCCGTCTTGGTGTTCTTCGTGGTTGGTTTGGCGTTCAGTATCGCCATGCTTGCCGCGGGCTTCGTATTTGGCCCCCGTCGTCCCGAAAAGGAGAAGGACTCACCCTACGAGTGCGGCTTTGCCGCCTTCGAGGATGCGCGCATGAAGTTCGACGTGCGCTACTACCTCGTTGCTATCCTTTTCATCATCTTCGACCTCGAGATTGCATTTCTCTTTCCCTGGGCCGTCGCCCTGGATGAGATCGGCACCTTTGGTCTGCTGGCTATGGGTTTGTTCCTACTCATCCTGGTGATTGGGTTTGTCTACGAGTGGAAGAAGGGGGCTCTAGAATGGGAATAGAAGGTGTTCTCGACAAGGGCTTTGTCACGACTTCTGCTGACAAGCTCATCAATTGGGCGCGTACCGGCTCGCTGTGGCCGATGACCTTTGGTCTGGCCTGTTGTGCGGTGGAGATGATGCATGCCGGTGCGTCGCGTTATGACCTCGACCGTTTCGGGGTGGTTTTTCGCCCAAGCCCGCGCCAGTCGGATGTGATGATCGTTGCCGGCACCCTGGTCAACAAGATGGCTCCGGCCCTACGCAAGGTCTACGACCAGATGGCGGAGCCGCGCTGGGTGATCTCCATGGGCTCCTGTGCTAACGGCGGTGGCTACTATCACTATTCCTATGCCGTAGTGCGCGGCTGCGACCGCATTGTACCGGTGGATATCTACGTGCCTGGCTGTCCGCCCACGGCGGAGGCGTTGCTCTACGGCATCATCCAGCTTCAGAACAAGATCCGGCGCACCAGCACCATCGCGCGCCAGCCCACCGAGGCCTAAGTCATGGCTAAGTCTCTTGAGCAATTGCGCGATGAATTGGCTAACCGTTTCGCGGGACGTTATACGCCTCTCATCGATTCCTATCGTGAGATGACCCTTGAGCTTGCTGCCAATGATCTTCTGAATGTCTGTGATGTGTTGCGCTCGTCTCCTGAATTCTCTTTCGAGCAGCTGATCGATCTCTGTGGGGTCGATTACGTCGACTACGGTAAGAGCGAATGGCTGGCGGATGACAAGGTCTGCAAAGGAGGCTATGGACGCGGGGTCGATGCTGGGACCTCGGCGCGCCTTAAATTTGGTGAGGAACTGCCGTCGGCTGCTTCAAGGCAGCCACGCTTTGCGGTGGTTTACCATCTGCTTTCCTATCGTCACAACGTACGCTTGCGGCTGCGCGTATACTGCGAAGACGACAATCTGCCGGTTGTACCTTCGGTATGCGGCATCTGGTCGGCTTCCAACTGGTTTGAGCGCGAAGCCTTTGATTTGTTTGGTATCCTGTTCGATGGTCATCCCGACCTGCGGCGCATCCTTACCGACTATGGTTTTGTTGGGCATCCTTTCCGCAAAGATTTCCCGCTCATCGGGCACGTTGAGATGCGCTACGACCAGGCCAAAGGGCGCGTGGTGTATGAGCCCGTCAGCATCGAGCCACGGGTGCTGGTGCCGCGGGTAATTCGTCACGATCATCGTTATATCCTCTCCAAGCAGAAGAAGGGCTGAGTCGTGCCCGAGATTCAAAACTACACCCTGAACTTCGGTCCGCAGCACCCCTCTGCCCATGGGGTGCTGCGCTTAGTGCTTGAGCTCGATGGTGAGATCGTCGTGCGCGCCGATCCCCACATCGGCCTGCTGCATCGCGCCACCGAGAAGCTGGCCGAGAGCAAGCCCTACAATCAGAGCATCGGCTACATGGACCGTCTCGATTACGTGTCCATGATGTGCAACGAGCACGCCTACGTGATGGCCATCGAGAAGCTGGCCGGCATCCAGGTGCCGGAGCGTGCGCTCTACATCCGCACGATGTTCGATGAGATCACCCGTATCTTGAATCACCTGCTGTGGCTCGGGGCGCATGCTCTCGATATCGGGGCCATGTCGGTGTTCCTGTACTGCTTCCGCGAGCGTGAGGACTTGATGGACTGCTATGAGGCAGTCTCGGGTGCTCGTATGCATGCAACCTATTACCGTCCTGGTGGTGTTGCCCGTGACCTGCCGGATAGCATGCCGAAATACAGCCCGTCCAAGTGGCATTCGGCCCGCGATGTGGCGCGCATGAACGAGGCTCGTCAGGGCTCGTTGCTCGATTTCCTTGAGGACTTCACTCAGCGCTTCCCGGCCCTGGTGGACGAGTACGAGACCCTGCTGACCGATAACCGCATCTGGAAGCAGCGCACCGTCGGCATCGGTGTAGTCTCCCCCGAGCGTGCGCTGGCCATGGGCTTCACTGGGCCGATGATCCGCGGCTCGGGCATCGAGTGGGATCTGCGCAAGAAGCAGCCTTACGCAGCCTATGACAAGGTTGACTTCGACATCCCAGTCGGCGTCAATGGTGACTGCTACGACCGCTATTTGGTGCGCGTTGAGGAGATGCGCCAGTCCAACCGCATTATCAAGCAATGCATCGACTGGCTGCGCAAGAACCCGGGTCCCGTGCTGGCCGAGGATCGCAAGTTTGTCCCGCCGCGCCGCGAGGAGATGAAAGCCGATATGGAGGCCCTCATCCACCACTTCAAGCTGTTTAGCGAGGGCTTCTGCCTACCGGAAGGCGAGGTGTACTCGGCGGTGGAGCACCCGAAAGGGGAGTTTGGCATCTATCTTGTGTCCGACGGCGCGAACAAGCCTTACCGCCTGAAGATCCGCGCGCCCGGCTTCGCCCACCTGTCCGGTCTGGACGAGATGTCGCGCGGGCACATGATCGCCGACGTGGTCGCCATCATCGGTACGCAGGACATCGTTTTTGGTGAGATTGACCGCTGATGAACACGCAAGAACGTGAACGCAAGATTGCCGTATTGAGCGAGGAAACACGTGCCGAGATCGAGCACTGGCTCACCAAATATCCTGCGGATCGTCGCCAGTCGGCCTTGCTTGCCGCTCTGCGCGCTGCGCAGCATCAGAATCACGGCTATCTGACCACCGAGCTGATGGACGCTGTAGCGGCCTATCTTGGCATCCCGGAGATCGCTGTCTACGAGGTGGCGACTTTTTATTCAATGTTCGAGACCCAACCGGTTGGGCGCCACAGCATCTCCGTGTGCACCAATATCTCCTGCTGGTTGATGGGTTCCGATCGTATCGTCGAGCATATCGAGAGGAGGCTTGGAATCAAGACCGGCGAGAGTACCCCGGACGGCAAGTTCTTCCTTAAGTGCGAGGAAGAGTGCTTGGCCGCCTGCGATGGTGGGCCGATGATGCAGATCGATCACGTGTACTATGAGCGCCTAACCCCGGAGAAGGTGGACGCGATCCTCGACGCCGTAGCGCAACAAGACGATGGGCACTAAACCATGACCGTTCAGGTTTGCTTTGCAACTCGCCAGTTCGACCAGCCATGGACTCTTGAGAGCTACCTTAAGACCGGCGGCTACCAGGCCTGGCGCAAGATCTTGGCTGAGAAGACCGACCCTGCGCTCATCATCGAGGAACTCAAGGTCTCCAATCTGCGTGGTCGCGGTGGAGCGGGCTTCCCCACCGGGTTGAAGTGGAGCTTCATGCCGCGTAATGCTCCGGGACAGAAATACATCGTCTGCAACTCGGACGAGTCCGAGCCAGGGACGGCCAAGGATCGTCAGATCCTGCTTAACAACCCGCATGCCCTGATCGAGGGTATGGCGATTGCCGGCTACACCATCGGTGCCACCGTCGGCTACAACTACATGCGCGGAGAATTTGGCGATTTGCCGTTCCAGCGTTTCGAGCAGGCGCTTAAGGAAGCTTATGCGGCGGGGCTGCTGGGCAAAAACATCCTTGGCTCCGGCATTGACATGGATATTTACAGTTCGCTCGGTGCTGGTGCCTATATCTGCGGCGAGGAGACCGCGTTGCTCGAATCGCTGGAGGGCAAGAAGGGGCAGCCGCGCTTCAAACCGCCGTTCCCGGCCAACTTCGGCCTGTACGGTCGGCCGACCACGATCAACAATACCGAAACCCTGTCCTCCGTGCCGGCGATCATGCGCAACGGCGGCAAGTGGTTCGCCGACCTTGGGGTGCCCAATAGTGGGGGGGTCAAGCTGTTCTCCGTCTCTGGGCATGTCAACAACCCGGGGGTGTTCGAGATCCCGATGGGCACCCCGTTTGCCAAGCTGCTGGAGATGGCCGGTGGGGTGCGCCATGGTCGTAAGCTCAAGGCCGTCATTCCAGGGGGCTCCTCTGTGCCCGTCGTTCCAGGGGAGGTCATGATGCAGGTCAATATGGATTATGACTCCATTGCCAAGGCAGGAAGCTACCTCGGCTCCGGAGGCTTGATTGTGATGGACGATTCCACCTGCATGGTCAAGGCCTTGCGCCGCATCTCGCGCTTCTACTATTCCGAGTCTTGCGGGCAGTGCACGCCCTGCCGTGAGGGTACGGGCTGGCTGTACCGCATGCTCAACCGCATCGTCGAGGGTAAGGGCACGATGGAGGACCTCAAGCGTCTGGATGATGTGGCGAGCAAAATCGAGGGGCGCACCATCTGTGCCCTGGGCGATGCCGCGGCCATGCCGGTGCGCAGCTTCCTCAAGCACTTCCGTCACGAATTCGAGTATTACATCAAGCACGGCCATAGTATGGTCGATGCCATGAGCCGCTGAAGGCCGCAAGGATCCTGAGAATGAGCGACGATCTGATCACCATCGAGGTCGATGGTCGGAAGCTGCATGGGCGCCAAGGTGACATGCTGATCGAAGTCACCGACGCAGCCGGCATCCACATCCCGCGTTTCTGTTACCACCGCAAGCTGTCCGTAGCGGCGAGTTGCCGCATGTGTCTGGTTGAGGTCGAGCGCGCGCCTAAGCCCTTGCCCGCCTGCGCTACGCCGATCTCCGAAGGCATGCGCGTATTCACCAAGTCACCCAAGGCCATTGCCGCCCAGCGCGCGACCATGGAGTTTTTGCTCATTAACCACCCGCTGGATTGCCCGATCTGCGATCAGGGTGGGGAGTGCGAGCTGCAGGACGTCGCTATGGGCTATGGCGACGGCGTCGGTCAGTACTCTGAGACCAAGCGCGTGGTGAAGGACAAGGACATCGGTCCGCTGATTGCCACCGACATGACCCGCTGCATCCACTGCACCCGCTGCGTGCGTTTCGGTGAGGAGATCGCGGGCCTGCGCGAGCTAGGTGCGACCGGTCGAAGCGAGCACATGGAGATCGGCACCTACGTCGCCAAGGCGGTGACTTCGGAGATCTCCGGTAACGTCATCGACCTGTGTCCGGTCGGCGCCCTGACCGCCAAGCCGTCGCGCTATACCTTCCGTCCCTGGGAGCTGATCCAGCATGCGGCCATCGCCCCGCACGATGGCCTAGGCTCCAACATCTACGTCCACACTCGAGATGGCAAGGTCATGCGCGTGGTCCCGCGCGAGAATGAGGCGATCAACGAGGTCTGGCTGTCCGACCGCGATCGCTTCAGCTACATGGGTCTGACGGCAGGCGATCGTCTGACTCGCCCAATGGTGCGTGTCGAGGCTGGCTGGCGTGAGGCGAGCTGGGAGGAGGCGCTGGAGATCGCCGCTCGCGGCCTTAAAGCCGCAGGCAGCGCGCTGTGTACCCTCGTGGCCCCGCACAGCACGCTCGAGGAAATCTACCTTGCGCAGAAGCTAACCCGCGGCCTGGGTTCGTCTAATATCGACCACCGCCTGCGCCAGCGTGACTTCCGTGATCAGGACGCCCTGCCTGTCATGCCCTGGCTCGGCCATGATGTCGCCGAACTCGATCACCAGCAGGCCGTGCTGGTGATCGGCAGCCACATTCGTCACGAGCAACCCTTGCTGGCTCAGCGTCTGCGCAAAGCCGCCCTCGCCGGTGCCAAGGTCTCCTTTGTCAATCCGGCCGTGTTGCCGCAGACCTTCGAGGCGTTTGAGCAGCTCGCCTCCGGCAATGTCGGCATGGTCAACGACCTCGCCGCCATTCTTGCCGCGCTCGGGGCGGACGGACTAGGCGGCGCGCTCGCGACCCTCGTTGCTCAGGCCGAAGTCAGTGATCGCCACAAAGCTGTGGCCGCCTCCCTCAAACAGGCCAAGCGTGCTGGCATCTACCTTGGTGCGCTTGCCCAGGCCCATCCTGACCTCGCCGTGCTGCGCCAGCTTGCTCGAGCGATCTCGGCGGCTGCGGGCGCCACGCTGGGCGAGTTCGCCGCCAGTGGCAACAGCGCCGGCGCGTGGCTGGCCGGGGCCGTGCCCCACCGCCTGCCGGGCGGGAAGGCCGCAGGCGTATCCGGTCTGCACGCGATGGCCATGCTTGCTAACGCTGGCAAGGCTTACCTGCTGGTTGGCGTTGAGCCTGAACATGACAGCTTGGCGGGAGAGGCCGCGCTCAAGGTGCTGGCCCAGGCCGAGTGCAATGTCGTGCTCTCGCCGTTCATGACCGCCGCCATGCAGTCTTACGCCCACGTGATTCTGCCGATTGCGGCCTTTGCCGAAACTTCCGGCACCTACGTCAACACCGAAGGACGCTGGCAGGGGATGCGCGGTGTGGCTCGTTTGCCGGGCGAGACCCGCCCGGGCTGGAAGGTGCTGCGTGTGCTCGGTAATCTGGCGAACCTTGAAGGATTCGACTACCTGTCCTCGGAAGAGGTACGTGACGAACTGCGCACACTCTGCCAAGACGTGGCGCTTGATCAGCGCCTTGCGCTCCTTGACGTGGCCCCCTCCGCCCAGGCGGCAAGCGAAGAAGGCATGCAGCGCATTGGCGGCGTCGCCCTGTATGCCTCGGATGCCTTGGTACGTCGCTCGTCGGCTCTGCAGGCAACTTTTGAGGGGAGCAACGTGGTCGTGCGTCTGCATCCCGATGAGATCGCGCGACTTGGGCTGACGGATACGGCCCTCATCGCCGCCGGTGATGCCCAGATCACCCTGGCCGTGCAGGCGGATGAAGGCATTCCCGCGGGATGTGCATGGATCCCCTACGGCGTGGCCCAGACCGCCGCTCTTGGCGATGCCCTCCACGTTCAGGTTCGCAAGGTGTAAACGATGGCCGAGTTTCTCTCCCCACTGTTGAACCTCTTTCCCGAGGGCATGCAGCCGATCGTCTTGATCCTGATCCAGGCCCTGCTGATCATCCTGCTGTTGACCGGCGCGGTCGCCTACCTGACCTTGGCCGAGCGCAAGGTGATCGGCTATATGCAGGTGCGCATCGGCCCGAACCGGGTCGGCCCCCGCGGTGTCCTGCAGCCGCTGGCCGACATGTTCAAGTTGGTGTTTAAGGAAATCATCGTTCCAAGCCGGGCGAACAAGTTCATCTTCTTGGCCTCGCCAATCATCATCCTCATTGCTGCGCTGGTGGCCTGGGCCGTTGTACCCTTCGATGACGGCTGGGTGGTCGCCGACGTCAATGCGGGGCTCTTGTACGTGCTCGCGGTCGGCGCTGCGGGCGTCTATGGTGTCATCCTCGCCGGCTGGGCTTCCAACTCCAAATATGCCCTGCTCGGCGGCATGCGTTCAGCGGCACACAAGATTGCCTATGAGCTTGCCATGGGCTTTGCCCTGGTCGGCGTGCTGATGGCGAGCAAGAGCCTCAATCTGCAGGAGATCGTGCGCGCTCAGGACGGCAGCATCTTACACTGGTACTGGCTGCCGCTGTTGCCGATGTTTCTGGTCTACTTCATCTCCGGCGTGGCTGAGACCAACCGCGCCCCGTTCGACATCGCCGAGGGCGAATCCGAGATCGTCGCGGGTTTTCACGTCGAATATTCCGGCATGGCCTTCGCCATCTTTATGCTGGCCGAGTATGCCAACATGATCCTGATCTCGGCACTCACGGCCATTATGTTCCTTGGCGGTTGGCTCTCCCCATTCCAAGGGACTTTTCTGGATGCGGCCTTTGCTTGGGTGCCGGGCATCTTTTGGATGTTCGCCAAAGTGGCCATCCTGTTGTTCCTCTTCCTATGGTTCCGCGCCACTTTCCCGCGCTACCGCTATGACCAGATCATGCGCCTGGGCTGGAAAGTCTTCATCCCACTGACGATCCTGTGGATCGTGGTCGAGGGTGTGGCCGTGTACTTCAAGCTTGGCCCCTGGTTTGCGTAATGGAGCCTTGCCCATGAACGCCATGAACGCCATTAAACAATTCATCAAGACCTGGTTCCTGTGGGAGCTGCTGCTGGGGATGAAGCTGACCGGGCGCTATTTGTTCGCCCGCAAGTTCACCGTGCAGTACCCGGAGGAAAAGACCCCGATGTCGCCGCGCTTCCGTGGTCTGCATGCTCAGCGCCGCTACGCCAACGGCGAGGAGCGCTGCATCGCGTGCAAGCTGTGCGAAGCGGTCTGTCCTGCCCTGGCCATCACCATCGAATCCGAACAGCGCGAGGACGGTACTCGCCGCACCACGCGCTACGACATCGACCTGTTCAAGTGCATCTACTGCGGCTTCTGTGAGGAGGCCTGCCCGGTGGACGCGATTGTCGAGACCCGCGTGTTCGAGTACCACTTCGAGGCGCGCGGCGAGCAGATCATGACCAAGGACAAGCTCTTGGCCATGGGTGACAAGTACGAGGCGCAGATCGCGGCAGATCGTCTGGCCGATGCGCGTTACCGCTGACCGGCTGGTCATGACAGGCCCGCAATGACAGGTTTCTGGCTATGAGCTTCGTTAAGCTATTGTTCTTCATCTTCACCTCGGTGTCGGTGCTCTCCGCTTTCCGCATGGTGACCACGCGCAACCCCGTGCATGCCGCGCTGTACCTGATCCTGACCTTCTTCAGCACCGCGCTGGTGTGGCTGTTGCTAGAGGCCGAGTTCCTTAGCATCGTGCTGATCTTGGTCTACGTCGGGGCGGTGATGGTCATGTTCCTGTTCGTAGTGATGATGCTGGACATCAACACCGCTCTCATGCGCGAGGGCTTCGTTCGCTTCCTGCCCATCGGTGCCGCCGTGGCCGTGGTGATGATCGTCGAGATGTCCCTAGTGCTGGGGCCGAAGCTGTTTGGTCTGGACATCTATCCTCAGCCTGTGCCGAAGCCTGCGGATTACAGCAATACGGCTGAACTGGGTGGCGTGCTGTACACCATCTATGTCTATCCGTTCGAGATCGCGTCCGTGATCCTGTTGGTGGCCATGGTTGCCGCCATCATGCTCACTCTGCGTCGCCGTCCCGGTGTGAAGTACCAAGAGGCTGCCGCGCAAGTCAAGGTGCGCCGCGAGGATCGTATCCGCATAGTCAAAATGCCTGTTGAGAGCCGTGTGCAGGCTATGAATAAAGGAGAAGGCGCATGATCGCCCTGTCTGATGTGCTGATCTTTGGCGCTGTCCTGTTCGGAGTCTCTCTCGCCGGAATCTTCCTCAACCGCAAGAATGTGCTGATCCTGCTGATGAGCATCGAGCTGATGCTGCTGGCGGTGAACATCAACTTTGTCGGCTTCTCCCACTTTCTGGGTGATACGGCAGGGCAAGCCTTCGTGTTCTTCATCCTGACCGTGGCCGCTGCCGAGGCCGCGATTGGCCTCGCCATCCTGGTTGTGCTGTTCCGCAATCGCCGCAGCATCAACGTATCTGATCTCGACAGCGTGAAGGGCTAACACGCATGGAAACCCTGTACCTCTGGATCGTCCTCTCCCCGCTGATCGGCTCGATCATCGCCGGTCTGTTTGGCCGCCAGATCGGCCGCGCGGGTGCGCATAGTGTCACCATCCTCGGTGTCGCTGTGGCCTTCGTGCTTGCTCTGGTTGCGTTTAAGTTCCATGTGCTCGACGGCGGGCCGGCCTTTAACGGCGCGGTCTACACTTGGCTGGCTAGTGACTTGTTCACCTTTGAGGTCGGTTTCCTGGTCGACAACCTGACCGCAGTGATGATGGTGATCGTTACCGGTGTGAGTCTGATGGTGCACATCTACACCATCGGCTACATGCATGACGACCCGGGCTATCAGCGTTTTTTCAGCTATATCTCGCTCTTCACCTTCTCCATGCTGATGCTGGTGATGAGCAACAACTTCATGCAGCTGTTCTTCGGCTGGGAGGCGGTGGGCCTTGTGTCCTACTTGCTGATCGGCTTCTGGTACAAGCGTGAGAGTGCGATTTTCGCCAACCTAAAGGCCTTTATCGTCAACCGGGTGGGCGACTTTGGCTTTCTGCTTGGCATCGCCGCGATCCTCGCCTACACCGGCACCCTGGACTACGCCAAGGTGTTCGAGCAGGCCAATACGCTTGCCGCGATTCAGATTCAGGTGATCCCCGGTATCGACTGGTCACTGATCTCGGTGATCTGCATCCTGCTGTTCATCGGTGCGATGGGTAAGTCCGCACAGGTCCCGCTGCACGTCTGGCTGCCGGACTCTATGGAGGGCCCGACCCCGATCTCCGCGCTGATCCACGCGGCGACCATGGTGACTGCGGGTATCTTCATGGTGGCGCGCATATCGCCCATGTACGAGTTGTCCGAGGCTGCGCTCGCCTTCATCATGGTCATCGGTGCCATCACCGCTTTTTCTATGGGTCTCTTGGGCATTGTCGCCAACGACATCAAGCGGGTGGTGGCCTATTCCACCCTGTCCCAGCTTGGTTACATGACCGCCGCACTTGGTGCCTCGGCCTACTCCGCGGCAATTTTTCACCTGATGACTCATGCCTTCTTCAAGGCCCTGCTGTTCCTGGCCGCGGGCTCGGTCATCATCGCCATGCACCATGAGCAGGATATCCGCAAGATGGGCGGGCTGCGCAAGTACATGCCGATCACCTTCTGGACTTTCCTGATTGGCGCCTTGGCCTTGATCGGCTTCCCCGGCTTCTCCGGCTTCTTCTCGAAGGACGCGATCATCGAGTCGATCCATCACTCGACCCTGCCGGGCGCGGGGCTAGCCTACTGGCTGGTGCTACTTGGTGTATTCGTCACGGCCTTCTACACCTTCCGCATGTTCTTCCTAGTGTTCTTTGGCCAGGAGCGCATGGATGCTCACACCCGTGAGCATCTACACGAGTCGCCGTGGGTCGTCACCGGGCCACTGATCGTGCTCGCCGTTCCGGCGGTCATGATCGGCTGGGTGGCGATGGACTCGATGTTGTTTGGTGATCTGTTCAAGGACATCATCTATGTTTCCGAGTCACATGATGTACTCGGTGTGATGGGGGCTTCTTTCCATGGCGCGGCTGCCTTTGTCTTGCATGGTTTGATGGCGCCTGCTTTCTGGCTTGCCGCCGCGGGCGTCGGCTTGGCCTGGCTGATCACCCTCAAGAATCGCCATATCGCCGAGCAAGCCGAGCAGCGTTTTTCTTGGCTTAGCCGCCTGCTCAAGCGCGGCTATGGCTTTGATGATTTCAACAATACGGTGTTCGCCGCGGGCAGCCGTGCCCTGGGCCGCGGCCTGTGGCAATGGTCGGACAGTAAGCTGATCGACGGTCTGCTGGTCAATGGTACGGCCAACAGTATTGGTCGTTTGGCGGCCGTAACACGGCTAATGCAGACGGGGCTCATGTATCATTACGCTTTCGTGATGATCCTGGCCCTGCTGGTGATGCTGACCTGGGCGCTGTTCTTCTGACGCGCCCGGGACCGACGCAATCACTCCTCTAACGCTAAGAACCTAGGACGCTTGGATGTTTGCCGATTGGCCCCTGCTTAGCCTGCTTGTCTGGCTCCCCATCATCAGCGGCGTGCTGGTGCTGATGGTTGGCGATCGCTCACCGCAGGCCGTTCGCCGCATCAGCCTGCTTGGCAGTCTGATGACCTTCCTCCTCAGTCTGCCGCTCGCATTCGGCTTCGACGCCTCGACCGCATCCATGCAGTTCGTCGAGCGACTCCCCTGGATCCCCACCTTCCACATTGATTATTTCCTCGGCGTGGATGGCATTTCCATGCCGCTGATCCTGCTCACGACCTTCACCACCGTGCTGGTGGTGCTGGCCGGCTGGGAGGTCATCCAGGAGAAGGTGGCCCAGTACATGGCGGCCTTCCTGATCATGGAAGGCATGATGGTCGGCACCTTCGCCGCCCTCGACGCCATTCTGTTCTACTTCTTCTTCGAGGGCATGCTGATCCCGATGTACCTTGTGATCGGCATGTGGGGCGGTCCGCGCCGCGTGTACGCGACGCTGAAGTTCTTCCTCTACACCTTCCTCGGCTCGGTGTTCATGCTGATCGCCCTGATCTACATGTACTTCAAGTCGGGCAGTTTCAGCGTGCTGGACATGCACGCCTTGCCGCTCAATGCCACCGAGCAGACCCTGATCTTCCTTGCCTTCCTGATCGCCTTCGCGGTCAAGATCCCGATGTGGCCGGTGCACACCTGGCTGCCCGATGCGCACGTCGAGGCCCCGACCGGCGGCTCAGTGATCCTGGCAGCGATCATGCTGAAGATCGGCGGCTATGGCTTCATCCGCTTCTCCCTGCCCATCACCCCGGATGCGAGCGCTGCACTCGACTGGTTGATTATCCTCATGTCGCTGGTGGCAATCGTGTACATTGGTTTCGTCGCCCTGGTGCAGAGCGACATGAAAAAGCTAGTGGCCTATTCCTCAATCTCGCACATGGGCTTCGTCACCCTGGGGATGTTCATCGTCTTCATGATTATGCAGAACCCGGTGGGCGAGGGCGGGGCTTCGCTCGCGCTCGAAGGGGCCATGATGCAGATGGTCTCGCACGGCTTCATCTCTGCCGCCATGTTCCTCGCCATCGGCGTACTGTATGACCGCATGCACACCCGGGAGATTTCGGCCTACGGCGGGGTGGTAAACAGCATGCCCTGGTTTGCGACCTTCGTCGTGCTGTTTGCCATGGCCAATGTCGGTCTGCCTGGAACCTCCGGCTTTGTCGGCGAGTTCATGGTAATCCTTGCAAGTTACAAGGCTCATTTCTGGATCGCCTTCGTTGCCGCCCTGACCCTAATCGTTGGCGCGGCCTATACCTTGTGGATGGTCAAGCGCGTGATCTTCGGCGAGGTGCGCCATGCCGAGGTCGCTCGGATGCCAGACGTGAATGCCCGCGAATTCTTCATCATGGCGAGCCTGGCTTTCTTCGTGATCCTGCTCGGCGTGTGGCCTGATCCGCTGGCCCATGTCATGCACGCCAGCATTGACAACCTCGTTCACCACATCACCCAATCCAAGCTTTGAGCTTTGGTACCGACATGACCCTTGATGCGCTCAACCTGATGCCCGTACTGCCGGAAATCCTTCTCCTGGCTCTGGCCTGTGCGATCCTCCTGATCGATGCCTTCCTGCGCGATGGCCGCCGTGACGCCACCTACTGGCTCAGCCAGGTTTCCCTGGCGGCGACCTTCGTGGCTGTCTGGTTCGGAGCCAGCGCCGAGCAGCGCCTGAGTTTTGAGGGGAGCGTTATCAACGATGCCATGTCGGATGTGATGAAGCTGTTCATCCTACTGATCACCGCCATGGCCTTTGCCCTCTCGCGCGACTATCTCAAGGAACGCGGCATCCAGAAGGGCGAGTACTACATCCTCGGCCTCTTCGGCG
>JARJMX020000028.1 GCA_029335925.2 Gammaproteobacteria bacterium | reverse complement strand
AAATCCATGGGACCAGCGCCGCCCGCGTCGAGGGTAAGCTGCCACGCCACCGCACCCTGTGCATCGCGCAGGGTTAGTTGCACCGTGCTGACACCCTCGGGGACTTCCACCACGCCCTTCAAGCCTGCTCCATCGGGGCCTAGTTCGGCACGATCCGCCTCCACAAGCACCTTCTTACCCACCATAGTGGACGCCTCGAGCACACGGTTGGTTTGCAATGCGGTGGCGAGCTTTTCAAACGAGGCCTGCAAGGACTGGATGCCCGAAACAGTGGAAAACTGGGCCATCTGCCCAAGGAACTGACCGTTTTCCATCGGCGCCATGGGGTCCTGGTTCATCAGCTGGGTGGTCATCAGCTTGAGGAAATCGCTTTGTCCTAGGCTTCCCTTGCGTGAGGTTTCCTCCTTGGGCGGCGGCGAGAGGCCAATGCTGCTGTACGGATCGGTGGAAATCGTACTCATCGATGCCCTCCTTTAGGATTTACCCAGATTCAAGGTACGCAACATCAATTCCTTGGATGTATTTAGCACCTGAACGTTTGTTTGGTAAGAGCGCGAGGCTGAGATCATGTTGACGGTTTCCTCCACCACATCGACGTTAGAGCCATAGACATAACCCTGGGCATCGGCCAGGGGATGACCTGGGTCATAACGCATCTGAACCGGAGCCCGACTCTCTACGATGGCCACCGTGTTGACACCCGCACTGAGGGCATCCTGGAAATGCGTACGAAAGACCGGATGGCGCGCCTTGTAGGCATCGGCCGCGCTACCTGCGACGGTATCAGCATTGGCCAGGTTACTGGCCGTGGTATTCAGGCGCGTCGTCTGCGCGCTCATGGCCGATCCTGAAATATCAAAGATCTTGAACAGGGACATAATCATTCACCCTTTAACGCGCCCATGAGACCGGAAATTCGACCATTGAGAAAGGTCAAAGTTGCCTGGTACTGCACCGCGTTCTCGGCAAAGCGTACCTGTTCCTGTTGGGCATCGACGGTATTGCCATCCAAGGCAGGATGCGTAGGGATGCGATAGAGATGGCGCACGCTCGGCAGGAGGGCTTGGACTGCAGGAAGATGCCCCGCCCGGGTTTGCATGAGGGGCAAATCCTGCGCAGCATAGCCAGCTGCCGATTTCAGGACATCCTGAAATTCGATATCACGCGCCTTGTAATTCGGCGTGTCTGCATTGGCAAGGTTGGAAGCCAGGACGCTTGCCCGCTGTGCTCGCAGCACCAAGGCCTCATCATGGTTGGAAAAGATACGGTCATGGATGGTGCTCATCGCAACCTCCGGACATGGAATCACGCCCGAACCACAAGCATCTATCATGCCAGCCCGGAGGGGTTACAGATCCGTCAGGACCTCCCGGCAGGAGCGGGCTGCTTGCGGTAGATGCCACCACCGCGGGCCTGGCGAGCAAGCTGGTGCTTGAGCATAAGGGGCTCGGGGATGGTCTCGGAGGCCCCCAGCACAAGATGCCCCCCCGGATGAAGGGCCTGCAGCAACCGATCAAGGGTATCTGTCTTGCGATCGCCCGTAAAATAAATCAGTACATTGCGACAGAAAATGACATGGAACTTCCCGACATGAGGAAAACCTGCCAGAAGATTCAGGGGACGGAAGGTGATGCGCGCCGCGATCTCCGGCCTAACCTTCCATCCGCCAGCCGACTCGGTAAAAAACCGGCGCAGACGCACCTCATCCATGCCGCGTCGCAGGGCCAGGGCGTCGTACACCCCCTGCCGCGCGACCTCCAGTGCGGCCGTGGAGATGTCGGTAGCCAATATTTTTTTGACATCGGGATGGGAGCGGGGATGCATCGCTGCGAACTCCTCGGCCAGGATACTCAGCGAATAGGGTTCCTGCCCCGTGGCACAGCCAGCGGACCACACCGTCAAGGGGCCGTCATTCGACTGGGCATGCTCCTTCAGGAGATGGTCGCGGAAGAAGTCGAACGGGAATCGGTCACGAAACCAGAGCGTTTCGTGGGTGGTCATTAATTCAATGATACGCGGCCGCAGGCTGGCGCCACGCGCCCCCTGCAGGGCCGCGACGAGATCCCTGAAGCTGGCCAGCCCTTCGCTGCGCATGAGGGGCGCCAGGCGCACCTCGAGCAGATAGCGCTTGTTGTCCGCGATGACAATCCCGCTTTCGCGCTCGATGAAGCGCTGCAGGAAGGCGAAGGCCTGGTCGTCGGCGGAGGAGTACATCAGGCGTGGGCCTGAACATCGCGCAAGCGCTCAAGTACCGCCTGCGCAAGGTCATCGGGATGGAACTTAGGGATAAAACGGTTGGCTCCAACCTGCTTCACCATGGACTGGTTGAAGTTTCCGCTGAGCGAGGTGTGCAGCACGACGTAGAGATTCTGCAGGCGCTCGTCGCGGCGGATCTCGGACGTCAGAGTGTAACCATCCATCATCGGCATTTCGATATCGGAAATCACCATGAGCAGCTGGTCCAGCTGGTCGCTCCCCGTGGAGGCCCACTTCTTGAGCAGATTGAGCGCCTCGGCGCCATTCTTGACCAGGACCGAGGGCAGTCCCATTTCGTCCAAGGTGTGCTTGATCTGGTTACGCGCCACAAAGGAATCATCCACGACCAGCACCTTCATGTTGCCATGCGGCCCGGTCTGCACGACCTCGTGCATCAGGTCCTCGGAGATATGCGTCGAAATGCCGACCACGGTGCTGAAGATCTGCTCGACGTCGATGATCTCCACCAGTTGTCCGTCCACGCGCGTCACCGCCGTCACATAGTTGGTGGCGCTGGTACCGACGGGGGGCGGCATGATCTCCTGCCAGCTCAGATTGACGATCCGGTCGACCGAGCGCACCAGGAAGCCCTGCACGGCACGGTTGTATTCGGTGATGATGACGAAGGCATTCTCGATCTGCTCCGGCGCCACCGCGGGCATGCCGATGGCCTCCGCAAGATCGATGATGGTGAGGGTATAACCACGCACGTCGGCAATGCCCTTGATGGCCGGGCTGGCCTTGGGTACCGGGGTCAGGGGCGGACAGCGCAGCACCTCCCGGACCTTGAAAACGTTGATACCAAAGCGTTGCTTGCTCCCCAGACCGAAGATCAAAAGTTCAAGACGGTTATGCCCTGCAAGCTTGGTCCGA
>JARJMX020000020.1 GCA_029335925.2 Gammaproteobacteria bacterium | reverse complement strand
AGCAAGACCCTGTCGGCCAGCGGCGAGACGCCCTGGAGGCACGAGCCACGGCGCGAGACCCCGTACGGGCAAGGGCGAACCGATCGCCCGCACCTCCCGCCCGACGCGGCATCCCGCATCCGGGACGACCGAGGCGGAGGTTACGGACGAGGTTACGAGATGCGCTACGGCCCCAGGGGGGGCATGTCTCCGGGACCGGGCGGCCGAGACGGCCGCCGATAAGAGCCACAACAGCCATCAGAGGTGTCACCCCATGTTCACGCGTTCCATGATCATTTCCGCCGCGCTCGCCCTCGCCATGACCGGCGGTGTCTTCCTTCCGGTCCAGGCGGACGAGCCCCAGCTGAACCCGGATCGACTGCAACAGCAGATCCGGGATCGCACCATGACGCAGCAGAACCTGCCGGACAACAGCCAGCAGCAGATGCGCCAGGAGCAGCATGAATACACCCACCAGAACCGCAACGAAACCCGCTCCGGCAACCGCTCTTCCAACAGGGGCCAAGGGAGCTTCGGGGGCATGGGCGGCGGGCGCTAAGCCACGCCCCTCTGCCGGGCCGTCTCCACGCCGGAACGACCTCATCTCAGTCTATTAAGGAATGTTTCATGCGCAAGCGCCCCATCAAGAGCACATTGATCGCCCTGACCATCGCAGGCCTGGGTCTATCCATCCTCACCGCCTGCGGTGGCACTAGCGCGGCTCCCGCCCACACCTCGCCAACGGCCTCGGCCGCCCCTTGCCCGGGCGTGGTCAGCCCGCTCACCCAGGCCGAAATCGACAAAGCCCTGTTCATGCGTGAGGAAGAAAAACTGGCGCGCGATGTCTACGACGAACTGGCCGCCTACTGGTTGGCCCAGGTGGGCACCGTGCCCGTGGTCACCATCGCCGATAACATCAGCGACTCCGAGCAGCAGCACATGGACAGCATGAAGGCGGTGCTGGATTGCTACGGCCTGCCCGACCCGGTGGACGCGGCAGAGACGCCCGGCGTGTTCATCGCCCCCGAGCTCGGCCAGCTCTACGCCACCCTCGTCGCACAGGGCCGACTCAGCCAGCTGGATGCACTCAAGGTTGGCGCGCTGATCGAAGAGGTCGACATCGCGGATCTGCAGGCGTCCATCGAGATCAGCCAGCAGGCCTACACCGACGCGGTCTATGCCAGCCTGATGTGCGGATCGCGCAACCACATGCGCGCCTTCGTCGGCCAGATCATCAAGACCGAGGGCAGCTACACCGCCCAGGCCATCGACCAGGCCACGGTGGATGCCATCGTCAACTCACCGATGGAAAACTGCGGCCGATGAACCGCCTCATGCCTGCACACACTTGACGGCACCGGGCCGGGCGGCGACGCTCCCCCAGTGTATCCCTTCGTATGTCCGCCATGCTCCGCTTCGACCTGCCCGACCAACCGCCGCTGGAACTGCATCACCTCGTGCTCGACTTCAACGGTACCCTGGCCCTGCGCGGGGCGGTAGTGGCCGGGGCGGCCGAGCGCCTGCGCGCCCTCGCGCAACAGCTTGACCTGCACTGCGTGACCGGGGATACCTTCGGTACCGCGCGTGCGGCACTCGCGGACCTGCCGGTGAACCTGCACGTACTGCCCGCCACCGGCCAGTCCGCCGCCAAGCGGGATTTCGTCGCCAGCCTTACAGGTGGGGTATGCGCCATCGGCAACGGCTGGAACGACCGGCTGATGCTGGAGCGCGCCAGCCTGGGCCTGGCTGTGCTGATGAACGAGGGTGCGGCGGGCGCGACGCTGCTGGCTGCGCGCGCCATCTTCCCGTCTATCCTCGATGCGCTGGACGCCCTGCTGGTGCCGGGGAGGATGGTGGCAGTGCTGCGGGACTGAGCACATCCCCACGCCTAGCCTTCGACCTCTACGGACTATCGCCTCCGGGGTAGGCCTGATCCGCGCAAGGCGCAACGCTACCCCCTCAAGCAAAGCCATAGCGCGCAAGGTCGCGGTAGCCGATCGCCTCGGCCAGGTGCTCGGCGCGGATCGATGCGCTCCCCGCCAGGTCGGCGATGGTGCGCGCCACCCGCAGCACCTTATCGCGCCCGCGCAGGGAGAGGCCGAGCCTTTCCATCGCCTGTTCTAGCAAGGCATGTTCGGCGCTGCCGAGGCGTGCCCAACGGACAAGCTCTTCCGCGCCAAGACGTGCGTTTGGCTTGCCCGCCCGCGCCATCTGTAAAGCTCGCGCCTGCTCCACCCGCTGCCGCACCACGGCGCTCGGTTCGCCATCCGGCGGGGCATCCAGGCGCCAGTGCTCCTTGGGCACGGCAGGCACTTCGAGCTGGAGGTCGATGCGGTCGAGCAAAGGGCCCGAAAGCCGCGACCGGTAGCGGCGCCCAGCCTCTGGGTCGGAGTCGTCACCCCGGGGGCTTGGATTCATGGCCGCGATGAGCTGGAAGGCGGCCGGAAACTCGACCTGGCGCGCCGCGCGCGAGATGACGATGCGCCCAGTCTCCATCGGCTCGCGCAGCACCTCCAGCGCGCGGCGGTCGAACTCGGGCAGCTCATCAAGAAACAGTACGCCATGATGGGCTAGGGAGATCTCGCCTGGGCGCGGGATCGAGCCACCACCGATCAGGGCGATGCCGGAGGCGGTGTGGTGTGGGGCGCGGAAAGGGCGCACGCCCCAGCGCGCCTCATCAAAGCCCTGACTGCTAACCGACCAGATAGCCGCGCTTTCCAGCGCCTCCTCCTCACTCATGGCGGGAAGGATGCCCGCCAGCCGGTGCGCCAGCATACTCTTGCCTGCACCGGGCGGACCGATTAACAGCAGGTTGTGGCCGCCCGCGGCGGCAATCTCCAGCGCGCGCCTAGCGCGATGCTGGCCACGCACGTCGCGCAGGTCGGGAACGGCCGGCACGGACGGCACCGCGACCTGCGTCGCCGGGCTCAAGGGCTCAACCCCCAATAGATGGGCGACCACCTCGCGCAGATGGCCCGCACCGAACACCATCGCCCCCGTCACCCGGGCCGCCTCCGCGACATTGCCATGCGGGACGATCAGCGCCCGCCCAGCGTCCCGCGCACGGATGGCCGCGGGGAGCACCCCAGGCACCGGGCGTAACGCGCCACTGAGGGCAAGCTCGCCCAGGAATTCATAAGGCACGAAGCGATCGGGCGCGAGCTGCCCCGTAGCAGCCAGCAGACCGAGGGCCATGGCCAAGTCGAAGCGGCCGCCCTCCTTGGGCAAGTCGGCAGGGGCGAGGTTGACGGTGACGCGACGCGGCGGCATCTCGTAGCCACTGGTCAAGAGGGCCGCGCGCACCCGTTCGCGACTTTCGCGCACCGCCGCCTCCGGCAGGCCGACCAGGGCGAAGCTGGGCAGGCCGTTGGCGACATGAGTCTCCACACTGACCAGCGGTGCCTCAATGCCGACCTGGGCGCGGGCGTAGGTGATGGCGAGTGACATGGTGACCCTCCCTGGTCTGTACGGCTCACCCGCGTTCGGCCCCGTGGATCGCGGCCTCCAGAGCCGCCACGCGGTGCTCAAGCGCCTCGAGCCTGGCGCGCGTGCGTTCCAGCACAGCCTTCTGCACCTCGAATTCCTCGCGCGTGACCAGCTCCATTTTCTCCAGCATCTGCTGCAATCCAAGGCGCGCGGTCTTCTCAAGATCGGCACGCAGCTCGGTCAGGCCGACGGGCAGGGCCTCACCGAAGCGGCGGGCGAAATCATCCAGTTGTTT